>NZ_JBFOCK010000020.1:0-47255 GCF_040907765.1 Aeromonas sp. s9 | reverse complement strand
GGGCTCGCCGCCCCCTTTTCCTCCCTGCTCTTCCGAGTCGCTGCATGTTGACAGAAAGCCACTTCCACGCCCCCTGGTGGGCCCGCAACCCCCATCTGCAAACCATTTTGCCCAAGTGGCTGCGCCGCTCGCCTGCCCGCTTCATCCAGGAGCGCTTCGAACTCCCGGACGGCGATTTCGTCGATCTGGCCTGGAGCGGCGAATCCGGCCAGGATGAACAACCCCTGGTGGTGGTGTTCCACGGACTGGAGGGGAGCATTCACTCCCACTATGCCAAGGGACTCTTTGCCCACCTGCAGCGGCAAGGGAACGAGGCGGTGCTGATGCACTTTCGGGGGTGCAGTGGCGAGCCTAACCGGCTGCTGCAGGCCTATCACTCGGGCGCCATCGAGGACGCCCAGGCGGTGATTGCCGAACTGGAGCGGCGTTTTCCAGGCCGGCCTCTGGTCGCCATCGGCTATTCCCTGGGGGGCAACATGCTGGTCAATCTGCTGGCGCGGGCCTGCCCGGCACCATTGAAAGCGGCGGTGGTAGTGTCGGCCCCGCTGCAACTGGCAAGCTGTGCCGATCGGGTCAATCAGGGCTTCTCACGGGTCTATCAGAACTACCTGCTGCGCACCATGCGAACCAACCTGCAAAGCAAGATCCGGCGCCAGAGCGCAGCACGGGCGCGCTGGCAGCCGGCCCAGATCACCCGCATCGCCACACTGAGGGAGTTCGACGAGCTGGTGACGGCACCGCTCCATGGTTTCGAAAGCGCCGATCACTACTACCAGACCTGCTCCGGCCTGGGCCTGCTGGCCCGCATTCCCATCCCGACCCTCATCATTCACGCCGCCGACGATCCCTTCATGACCGATGCCGTCATTCCGGCGGCAGAGCAGCTCTCCCCTCTGGTGCGCTACGAGCTGAGCAGACAGGGCGGCCACGTGGGCTTCCTGCACGGCTCTCCCTGGCGCCCCCGCTTCTGGCTGGATGAGCGCATCAGCCAGTGGTTGCGGGAGCAGACTCAGGGCGCGAACCGATAACCGTTGCGCCCCTCTTCCTTGGCCTGATAGAGGGCGCCATCGACCCGCTCGAGCAGCATGACGAGGCTCTCCCCGGTTCGCCACTGGGCTATCCCCTGGCTCAGGGTGAGGTAGGGGGCTACGTCGGAATCCTCATGGGGCAGAGCCCTGGCCGCCAGAGTGGCGCGAATGCGCTCCGCCACCTCCTGGCCACCGGCCAGCGTCGTCTCCTGCAGCAACACCACGAACTCCTCTCCCCCATAGCGCGCCACCAGATCGCCGGGCTCCCGCACACTCTCCTCCAGGCACTCAGCCACTAGGATCAGGCACTCATCCCCCGCCTGATGCCCATAGCGATCGTTGTAGCGCTTGAAGAAATCCACATCGAGCAGGATCACGGTGAGCGGTACATCCTGGGTGGTGCCTTGCGCAATGGCACGCTTGCACGCCTGATCGAAGTGGCGACGGTTGGCTATGCCGGTCAGGGGATCCCGGTTAGCCATGGCATTCATCTTGTTTGCCAGCATCAGGTTGTCGTGTTCCCTTGACACCGCAAGCTCGAACCAGCCGTTGAGCATGCGCCGCCCCGTCTCCAGCACCACCAGCAAAACCCCGACCACTATGGTGTTGACCAGAACAAAGGGCTCAGGACTCCAGGAGGCTCTCACCAACAAGAACAGCAGGGGGACAGAAACCAGTGCGTAAAACAGCCGCACATCGCAATACGCGGCGACGAGACCGGTCAGCAGCAACAGACTGACCATGTTGAAAATGAAACTGAAGCCCCCCTTCAAGTCGACGATCGAGATGGTGTAACCCACCATGGCCCAGGCCAGCCCCCAGGCCAGGGCACAGACGCACAGGGACACCAGCCAGATGGCATGGGATTGACGGGAGAGCCAGCCCCACCCGAGCGGCAGCAGCAGGCCAACACCTATCATGGCAAAGAGCTGCCATTTGTAGGACCAGGGCAGGTTGCCGACCAGTACCAGGTGTGCATCCCGATAGATGTAGAAGCGGGTCAGCAGAAATACGAGGGCGATGAGATTGATGACCCAGTACCAGCGCAAACCGGCGCTCAGGGCGCGGCGGCGGGCATCGAACAGGTGCTGTTCGAATTGACTGGAGGGTCGGCGTGCGTCAATGGATTGCATGGCACCCCTCGTCCAAAACGAGACAAATCCCTTGCGCTTGCCGACCAGACACCGACAATATCCGCAACCCACTGAGTGAAGATGAAATCATGATTATCCCCTGGCAAGAACTGGAGCCGGACACCCTCACCAACCTGCTCGAACACTTTGTGCTGCAAGAAGGCACCGAATACGGTGAACAGGATGTCAGCCTGACCGACAAGGTCGAAGCAGTCAGGCAACAATTGCTACAAGGTAGCGCCGTGCTTGTCTACAGCGAGCTGCACGAAAGTGTCAATGTCGTCCCAAAGACTCATTTAAGCAAGTCACCCACTGACGACTTCCCCCAAGCGTAACGCGGTCACGGCTTATCGGGCGGCTCACCCCGCCCTCCCCCTATCCAACTCGCACCATCAGGCCGCATGGCCAGTTCGCCATCCAGCAGCACCTATTCCAACGTACCCAGAGCACAGGGCAGCCCTTGTTCACCGCTATTGCCGGGAAGCGTGGTGGCTGCAGGAGGATGACGGCGCACTTGACCGCACTTTGGGCCACCCCTTATAACGGAACTCCCAAGGAAGAGAGAATTCTATGTCGGCCAAGCATCCCATCATCGCGGTCACCGGTTCGTCCGGTGCCGGTACTTCCACCTCCACCAACGCCTTTCGCTCCATGTTCCACCAGCTTGGATACAAGGCGGCCGTGGTCGAGGGGGACAGTTTTCACCGCTACACCAGGCCCGAGATGGACGTGGCGATCCGCAAGGCCCGGGAGCAGGGGCGGCATATCAGCTACTTCGGCCCGGAGGCCAACGATTTCGGTCTGCTGGAGTCCTTTTTCCAGGAGTATGGCCAGAGCGGCACAGGCCAGTACCGGCGCTATCTGCACAGCTTCGACGAGGCAGTGCCTTTCAACCAGATGCCTGGCACCTTCACCCCCTGGCAGGATCTGCCCGGCGAGACGGATCTGCTGTTCTACGAAGGACTGCATGGCGGCGTGGTCACGGGGGAGCACAACGTGGCGCGGCACGTGGACTTTCTCATCGGCGTGGTGCCCATCGTCAACCTGGAGTGGATCCAGAAGCTCATTCGCGACACCTCGGAACGCGGCCACTCCCGCGAGGCGGTGACCGACTCCATCGTGCGTTCCATGGACGACTACATCAACTTCATCACGCCGCAGTTCTCCCGCACCCACATCAACTTCCAGCGGGTGCCGACCGTCGATACTTCCAACCCCTTCAGCGCCAAGGTGATACCCAGCCTGGACGAGAGTATGCTGGTGATCAGGTTTCGGGGCATCAAGCAGGTGGACTTCCCCTACCTGCTGTCGATGATAGACGGCGCCTTCATGTCCAGGATGAACACCATCGTCGTGCCGGGTGGCAAGATGGGCTTCGCAATGGAACTGATCCTGCGCCCCCTGATCCAGCAACTGATCGAAACGGGCAAGATCACCTGAGCCAAGGAGCTTAACGATGCGCGCTGCACTTCTCTCATTCACGCTGGCAACCCTGCTGGGCGGTTGCAGCTCCGGCCCCGCCGCACCCACGGTCGAAACGGGCACCATGGTGGTTCGCCCGGCGGAGCATTGGACCTACGGGGCGACACCACGCTATGCGCTGGCCGAACAATTCCAGTATGCGGGCAACAGCGCCGCGCCCTGGCTCGAACCGGTACAGCAGGCCGTCATCCGGCAACTGGACGGCAAAGGCTGGCGCAGCGTTCCCCTGGATGAGGCCGACGTCTGGGTCGCCATCGGGGTAGCTGGCAGCCAGGACATGAGCGATGGCGAGATCTTCTCCCGCCTCGGCATGACACCGGGCCTGAACGCCGCCGCCAATGCCCGCAAGGGGACCCTGGCCGTCGTGCTGCTCGACGGGCATAGCCAGAAAGCGGTGTGGAGCAGCGCCATCCAGCTCGCCAGCGACGTACCCGTCGCAGAGGAAGCCCGTGGCCAGCTTAGCCAGCAACTGGCCGCCCAGTTGCTGGGCTCGCTACCGTCAGAGTGATGTCTCTTTCAACAAAAACGGCCTGCTTCATGCAGGCCGTTTTCCATACACGCCGTGACGGCATCAGGGTCACTTCAACTCGCAGGTCAGCTGCGTCACACCGCTCTTGACCAGGGTGGCCTGCTTGTCCTGACGGGAGAAGGTAGTCACCCCGTCGGAATAGCTGGCAGTCTCTTTGGGCGACTCGATGCGCCCCAGCTTGTGATAGACACCGGCATAAGGGAACTGCACCATGTCGGCCTGGGCATCATAGGTGATGGCCAGCAACTCTTCCCCGCACTGATACTGGCTGTATTGATACTGGGTCGGCTGCGGCATGCTGCAGGCGGCCAGACCGAACAGGGGAAGCAACATCATCATTTTTTTCATCGCACTTTCCTTATGTCATGGCGTTATCGACGGGATAAACTATAGCGGTCAACCCTCAAGAATTTGATAACTATGGGTAATTTCTACCGCTTTTTCCAACATCAGGGAAACTGAACAATATTTTTCCATGGACAGATCCACCGCACGGGCGACCTGCTTCTCCGCCAGACCCTTGCCGGTCACCACGAACTTGAGGTGGATCTGCTCAAATACCCGGGGAACGGTATCGGCGCGGGTCCCTTCCAGTTCGACATGGCAAGCGGTCACGGACTGACGGGCCTTCTCCAGGATGGAGACCACATCGATGGAGCTGCAACCGCCGACAGCCAGCAGGATCATCTCCATCGGGCTGGCACCTTCACCCGGGTTGGCGCCATCCAGGGTCACCTGATGACCGGACTCGCTCTCTCCCACAAACTTCATGCCTTCCACCCAGCTGACCTTGGCTTTCATCTCTCACTTTCCTCTCAATGACGACGGTTCTAACGCCCATAGCATACCTCAAGCCGGGGTCGAGTGGCACATGCGCCAGGATCTTGCCCGTTCCCGGCGATAAAGCCCCGTTTGTGGCGACAGCAGTCTCTCCTGCGAAACGGACAACGACCCAAAGGGAAATAGATCGAAATCAACATCCGACCTCCTCTTCTTGCCTAGAATGCCCCGGACGACGCAGCAGATGGCGGCTCACCGGTGGACGGCAAAACCCCAAAGCCTTGTCAGCACAGGCAAAGGCTCTTATTCTACTGCGACCAAAGAGTAAGGAATGGCAAGCTTGGCAACTTGCCTGGACGCACAGTCCATAAAAATGACACTACAGAGGAAGTCTCATGATCATTGGCAAACCGCAAAGCGATCCCACCCTTGAGTGGTTCTTGTCGCATTGCCACATTCATAAGTATCCCGCCAAGAGCACCCTGATCCACGCCGGTGAAAAAGCGGAAACCCTCTACTACATCGTCAAGGGCACCGTCGCCGTCCTGATCAAGGATGACGAAGGCAAGGAGATGATCCTCTCCTACCTGAATCAGGGGGATTTCTTGGGCGAGATGGGGATGTTCGAAGAGAACGAGAATCCGGAGCGTTCCGCCTGGGTGCGCGCCAAAGGTGCCTGTGAAGTCGCCGAGATCTCCTACAAGAAGTTCCGTCAGCTGATCCAGGTCAACCCGGACATCCTGATGCGTCTATCCGGTCAAATGGCCAAGCGCCTGCAACACACCAGCCAGAAGGTCGGCAACCTCGCCTTCCTGGACGTGACCGGCCGCATTGCCCAGACCCTGCTCAACCTGGCCAAACAGCCGGATGCCATGACCCACCCGGATGGCATGCAGATCAAGATCACCCGCCAGGAGATCGGCCAGATCGTCGGCTGCTCCCGTGAAACCGTCGGCCGCATCCTCAAGATGCTGGAAGAGCAGGAGCTCATCTCCGCCCACGGCAAGACCATAGTGGTGTTTGGTACCCGCTGACCGGGTTCCGCCGACGGCGCCCGCACAGCGCCGTTGGATAAAAAGGCTGCCCATGGCAGCCTTTTCCGATCCTCTCCCCTATAATCCCGAACGCCCCGCCGTCATGGCCTTCGCCAAGAGAACTCCTATGCACCTTCAATGCCCCCTTTGCCGCAGCCCCCTGCACCTTCATGCCGCCTCCCGCGGGGTCTATTGCGACAACAAGCACCACTTCGATCCCGCACCGGAAGGCTATCTGGACCTCATCCCCGGCAAGAAGAACCCCAAGGACAGCGACAGCCGGGCCCTGCTGCGCGCCAAGCGCCGCTTCCTGGAACAAGGCCACCAACTGCCTCTGGTGGACGCCATGGCGAACCTGCTCGCTCCTCTTGGCGAGCGCGAGCTTGTCCACCTCGGCTGTGGCGAGGGGTACTACTGCCGTGCCCTGGCTGAGCGGCTGCCCGGCTGGCAGGTCGGCGGTTTCGATCTGGCCAAGAATGCCATCTTTGCCGCCAACAAGGCGCAACCGGAAGGCCAGTTCGTCATCGCCGACCCGGCGCGCGCCCCTCTGCTGCCTGGCACGGCCCAGGTGCTGCTGGTCAACGACCTCAAGGTCAAGACGGAACTCCTGGTCAGCTGGCTGGCGCCGGGCGGCTATCTGCTGCACGTGCAACCCGGCCCTCGCCATCAGTGGCAATTGCGCGTCAGCCTCAATCCGGTGAGCATGGAACATCCTCTGAGCTGGCCTGCCTTCACCGGGCTCGTCAGTGTTGCCCAGCAACGCGCCCAGTTCAGTACGGCACTGGATCAGGGCCTGCGCGAGCACATTCTGGAGACCAGTCGCCTCGGCTGGCGTGCTAGCGGCGAGCAGCGCCACGCCTTCACCCACCAGGGGCCCGACGCCCTCGAGCAGGATCTGCTGCTCAGCCTGTGGCAAAAACCGCTGTGAACCGGTGACATACCATGAAAAAAGGCCCTGACGGACCTTTTTGACAAACCGAGTGCGCCTTTCCCCTGACAGGGAAGAGACACCCGACCACGCAGCAAGACAAAAATGGGGCCCTCGGCCCCATTTTTCATCACGGCAGATCAGTTGCAGCTCGCCGCGCCCTGATCGACCCAGACAGCGGCCTTGCCGGGCTCATCGCCCTTGGTCCAGTACTGAGCCTTCCACTTGCGGCCGTTGTGGCTGGTGACATCACCGCCGTTGTAGACCACTCCGGCATCCCAACCCAGTTGCACCTGGCTCACCAGTTTCCACTGATCGGCGGTGCGGCTCGGCTCGTTGCCCTGGGTCCAATACTTGGCCTGCCACACCAGTTGCTTGTGGCTCACCTTGTCATTGGTGTTGTAGACGGTACCAGCACTCCAGGCAGGATGGTTGGCCGCATCCGGATCGCTGGCCTCGCAGCCACCACCTGTACTGGCCGGCTTGACGGTCAGGCGGGTAACGCCTGTGGCATCCAGCGCCCCGTCGGTGACCACCAGGGTCAGATCGTAGGCCGTATCACTGGTCACGTTCGAGCCCGTGACCACCAGGGTCGCGCTGTCCAGTCCGGTGGCGCTGAGCCCGGCCGGCACTGTCCACTGATAGCTCAGGGCATCACCATTGGGGTCGGAAGCGGTGGCCTTGATGCTCACCTGCTTGCCGGCCTCGACGGTCGCACTGGACGGTACGCTGACCACGGGGGGCAGGTTCGGCTGCGGCGCCTTGTTGGTGACCACCACCTGATCCTTGGCCGAGAGCCCCTGATCGTCGGTCACGGTCAGCTCGAACACCAGATTGATGTCGCTGCTGACGGCATCCAGTACCACACGGGCCTTGGCCTGGGTGGCATCCAGCAGGCTGGCCTGGGGTCCGGAGACCTGTTTCCAGCTGTAGGTCAGCGCCCCGTTTTCCGGATCATGGAAGGCGCTGCCGTTGAGGGTCACCTCGGCCGGACCGGTGGCACTCAGATCGCTGCCGGCATTGGCAACCGGCGGCTTGTTGACCGGCGGTAGCGTACCCTCGCCGTGGCCCAGCCCCTCGTGCATGGCGTTGAGGATGTCGCCGTTGTCCGCATCAATTTCCCAGGCGAACAGACCGCCGAGCTGGTTCGCCAGCACGTACTGCCCCTTGGCCTTGACCGAGCGGTCGTTGTCGAAGGTAATGAGGTCGCCACTGCTGGCCTTGAAGACATAGGGGGCCTCGGCCGACTCGTCATAGCCCTGCTCCCAGCCTGCGCCCATGCGGTTGTTGACGATGTCACGGTAATCCACCACGCCATTTTCCCAGGTACCGCTCACCGGTCCGGTGGCGGTGCCGGTGAAGGGGTTGCCGGCCTGATAGTTCTTCACTCCGGTCCAGCCACGACCATACATGGCCGCCCCCACCACAATCTTGCCCGGTGTCACCCCCTGACCCAGCAGCGCCTTGACGCCCTTGTCGGTGGTGTACTTGGTGGCCGGATCCCAGCTGGAGGCAAAGAGGTTGGTCTGGTGGGCCAGATTCGTCAGGTCGAAGGCGCCGCTGAAGTCGTAGCTCATCAGGAAGATGTGGTCCATGTACTGCTGGGCCGCCTGATAATCCACCTTGGCAATCTTGTCACCGCCGGCGCTGATGGCCGAGGTCAGCTCATACTGGCGGCCGGTCTCGGCTTCCAGTTCATCGAGCATGGCTCGCAACTCCTTCATCAGCACCACATAGGTGGCGCCGTCATTCGGGCCGCCCAGGCTGGGGTTGGCCCCCTGTCCGCCCGGGAACTCCCAGTCGATGTCCACGCCGTCGAAGAATTTCCAGGTCTGCAGGAACTCTTTGACCGAGGCGACGAAGGTATCGCGCTTGGTCTTGTCACCCAGGAAATAGAAGGGATCGGAGAGGGTCCATCCGCCGACAGACGGCAGGATCTTGAGGTCCGGGTGGGCCTGTTTGAGCGCCATCAGGTTGCCGAAGTTGCCCTTGTAGGGCTCATCCCAGGCGCTGAGGTTGCCCTGGGACATCTGGATCGCCGCCCAGGGATCATGGATGGAGACCTTGAAGTCTTCGCGGCCCGCACAGGAGCGCTGCAACGCCTCGAAGCTGCCGGAGATCTCTTTGAGGCTGTCGTTGATGCCGTTGCCACCGCAGATGGGGGTGAAGCCGTAGAGGATATGGGTCAGGTTCTGGGCCGGGATCTTGTCCACGGTGAACTTGCGACCATAGACCCCCCACTCCACGTAGTAGGCCCCCACCACCTTGCCGGACTTGTTGGCGTAGGGCTTGTTGTTCTCCTTGAGGGGCGCATTGAGCGGCGCCAGGTGGCTGCCGTCGGTATCGGCGACCATCAGCTCCTTCTTGTCGGAGAGGGTGCAGCCATCGGCGTTGCACAGGGCCACCTGCATCTGGTAACGCCCCCCTTTGGTGACCTTGAAGTTTGCGGTACCCGCGGCGGAGGCCGGGCCTGACCACACCTCCTTGCCGTCGAGCAGTACCTTGGCGGTCTGTCCGACGTCACCGGACCAGAGGTTCCATGTCACGCTGACGGGAGCGCCATCCTTGTGGACGGTCACCAGCTGGTTGTAGGCCGAAGCGGCCTGATTGACTTCAACGATGGCAAACTTGGTGGGGTCGGAGCCAATGGTGGGTTTGCCCGGGGCAGCGGCGAAGGCGGAGGTAGTGCAAAGCCCCCCGACCAGAAGCGCCAGCAGGGAAAGTTTTGGACTTAACATATTTGAACTTCCTTATTTCGTTATTGGAATTAACAACGAAAAAGGCAACGCAACCTGCCAGGTAACGCAGACAACATCGCAACCATGGCTTGGCCCATGGACGATACAACCTGTGGTGGCCCCGCTATCCTAGGTACGCAGACCCTTAGACCGGAAGCTTTGCGTCCCGGACTTTCATCCGGTTTGCCTTTTTGCACAACTTGATTTGCGACAAAAATAATCGCCGAATGACTATAGAGGAGAGTCGCTCGGGTGCCACCTGCCAAAAGTGACACCCAGCAAGACTCAATTATCACCAAACTCGGCAAATGGCGACGAAAGAGGCACCATCATCGCCGATCATGACACCTGGATGGCATCCAGAAAATGTTCAGCCAATGCTCGATTCTGTGAGACCAGTCACTGAACCGGCATCAGCAGGCTGTTCATCAGGGCGCGCAGCTTGAGAGGTTTGACCGGTTTGCTCACGTAGCCAAAGCCGTGCTCACGGATCTGTGCCTGCAACTCGCTCTTGCGATCCGCACTGATGATGATGCCGCCGATACCGTTGCCATGGGCCAGCCTGATCATGTGCAACGCCTGCAACCCGGTTTTGCCGTCATCCAGGTGATAGTCCGACAGCACCAGCGCAGGCAGGAAGCCGCCGCCGATGATCTCTTCCGCCTGCTCCAGGCTCTGGGCACAGCGCACCTCGCAGCCCCAGCGTCCCAGCAGCGAGGCCATGGCGATGAGGATATCCTCCTCGTTGTCGATGCAGAGGATCCTGACCCCTTCCAGCTGGCTGTCTCGCAGGGCCGGGGTCGTCACCTGGCTGGGGATGACGGGCCGGGTCGCGAGGTTCAGGGTGATGGCAAAGACGGACCCCGCTCCGGGCCAGCTGCGCAGGGAGAGCTGATGACCCAGCACCAGCGAAATGCCGCGGGCGATGGCGAGCCCGAGGCCAAGCCCCTGCTCCCTGGCGGTGCGGGAGTGATCGAGGCGGGAAAACTCGTCGAAGATCGCCTCCTGCTTGCCCTCCGGGATGCCGGGGCCGTTGTCCCACACCTCGATGCGCACCTTCTCCCCCATGCGGCGACAGCCGAGCAGCACCCGACCGCCGGGGTTGTAGCGAAATGCGTTGGTGAGGAAGTTCTGCAACACCCGCCGCAGCAAGCGCACATCGCTGTAGACCGCAAGGCGGCTCTCCACCACGGAGAACTGGATCCCACCGGCCTGGGCCAGCACGCCGAATTCCGCCTTGAGATTGTCCAGCACATCGCTCAGGGCGAAATCGAGCTTCTTCGCCTTGAACTTGCCCGCCTCGAGGCGCGAGATGTCCAGCAGATCCGTGATGAGATCCTCGGTCGCCCCCAGGGCGTCGTCGATGTGGCGAGCGATGCGGGCCGGTTCGTCCTCCGGGGGCAGCATCTCCAGCAAGGAGGAGGTAAAGAGCTTGGCCGCGTTCAGCGGCTGGGTCAGGTCGTGGCTCACCGCCGCAAGGAACCGGCTCTTGGACTGGTTGGCCCGCTCCACCTGCTGGTTTACCAGCAGCAGTTGGCGGTTGAGTTCGGAGAGCTCGTGGGTGCGCTCGGCCACCCGCGCCTCCAGGTGCTCGTTCGCTTCTCGCAGCACCCGCTCCGCCGCCCTGAACGGGGTGATATCGGTGAAGGTCATGACAAAGCCCCCCGCAGGCATGGGGTTGCCCTGCATCTCGATGACCCGGCCATCGGGACGCTCCCGCGCCGAGACATGGGGGCTGCCACGCTTCATGAAGGCAACCCGCCGCGCCACCTGGGCCTCGATGTCTCCCTGACCGCACAACCCCTGTCCGGCGTTGTAGCGGATGATCTCCTCGATGGAACGGCCCACCTGAATGAGACCGGGGGGATAGGAGAACAGCTCGATGTAGCGTCGGTTCCAGGCCACCAGCCTGAGCTCCCTGTCCACCACGGAGATCCCCTGCCCCATGTGTTCGATTGCCCCCTGCAACAGGCCGCGGTTGAAGCGGAACATGTCGGAGGCCTCGTCCACTATGGTGGCGATCTCCTCGAGCTGCATGTTGCGTCCCTGCAGGGCAGAGGCTAGCACCAGGCGGGCGGACGAGGTACCGAATACCCCGGCCAGCAGTCGCTCCGTGTGGGCGATGAGCTCGGCGGAGGCCTGCATCTGGGGCGCCAGGGTGCCTCCCCGCTCGCCGGCGAAGCGGCCGAAGGCCCGCTTGACGCGGCTGGAACCGACGAAGCGGGCCGCCAGCATCTCCAGCTCCTTCACCGAGACCCGCGCATGATAAAGCGCCGAGGTATCCCGGCTCGTCTTGCCGACGAAGTTGGCTGCCTGCAGCCGCTCGCTCACCGCCGCCCGTGACAGCAGGGAGCCCGCCACATAGCCGGCGAGGTTGAGCAGAAGACTCAGGAAGAGGCACCAGGCCCCCAGGCTCAGATCCCGCACCGCCGGCCAGTCTGGGGGCGCCAGCAGGGCTTCGAGAGGGGAGCCAGCCAGCAGTCCGCTCTCCGCCAGCAGGGTCACGAACCAGAGGCTGACCCCGAGGGCGAGCCCGAGATAGACGCCCTTGCGATTGCCATGACGCCAGTACAGGCCGAGCAGCAGGGCTGGCGCGAACTGCGCCACGGCCCCGAACGAAAGATAACCGATGCGTGACAGACTGGTGAGATCCCCGAGCCAGAGATAGAGCGCCCAGGCCGCCAGCAAAATCAGCAAGATGGCGCCCCGACGCACCTGCAGCAGCAACCGCATCAGGCGTTCGTCCCGCCCCTGTTGCCAGACCCGGCGCAGCAGGACCGGCAACACCAGATCGTTGCTCACCATGATGGCCAGGGCGATGGTGCAGACGATCACCATGCCGGTGGCCGCCGAGGTGCCGCCGAGAAATGCCAGCATCGCCATGCCGTCGAATCCGAGGGACATGGGGAGGCTTATCACATAGGTGTCCGAGGCCATGTCTGCCCCGACCCACTGCTTGCCTGCCAGCGCCAGCGGCCAGATGAAGAGCCCCATCAGGAAGAGATAGAGGGGGAAGATCCAGCGGGCCCAGTGCAGATCCTGTCCCTGGTTGTTCTCCACCACGGTCACGTGAAACTGGCGCGGCAGGCAGATGACGGCGCACATGGCGATCAGGGTGTAGATGGCGAGCTCCAGCAGGCCGCCCGGCGTCACCGCCACCACCGCATCGAGGAAGTCGCCCGCCACCAGGGTACGCGCCTCGCTCGGTCTGGCGATGATGAGCCAGAGCGCAAAGCCCCCCACCGCCATGAAGGCGAGCAGCTTGACCACGGACTCGAAGGCGATGGCCACCACCATGCCCCTGTGGTGCTCGGTGGCATCCAGGTTGCGGGTGCCGAACAGAATGCTGAACAGGGCCAGCAGCAGGGTGACACCCAGCGCCAGCTCCGCCATGTTGCTGGTGGGGCTGACCCCCGTGCTGTTGGCCATCAGCAGATCGAGCCCGGTGACGATCGCCTTGAGCTGCAGCACCAGGTAGGGAAGTATCCCCATGACGGCGATGAGGCTGATCACCATGGCCAGGCGCTGGGACTTGCCATAACGAGCGGCAATGAAATCGGCGATGGAGGTGATGTGCTCGCGCTTGGCCACCAGGATGAGGCGGGCCAGCAGGCGCCAGCCAAACAGGAACACCAGCATGGGGCCCAGGTAGATGGGCACTGGCGACCAGGGGGATTCGCTAGCCTGGCCCACGGTGCCGAAGAAGGTCCATGAGGTGCAATAGACCGCCAGCGACAGGCTGTAGAGCAGAGGCTGCCCCTTGGGGCGACGGCGCTTGTTCTTGTCCGCCACATAGGCGATGAGGAACAGCAAGCCCAGATAGGCGAGCGACAACCCGATCAGCAGCCATCCTTGGTGCATCTCTCTACTTCCCTTTTCCAGATAAGTCGGAGGTCTGCCGCGCCAGAGACCGGCAGACCTGTGTCATCGGCCCTGTTCAGGGCTCTCTTCACGCAGCCGCAACACGAAGACCGGCAGCACTACCAGCACCATGATAAAGAAGATGCCGCCCCCCAGCGGCTCGAACAGCACGCCGCAGATCGCCATCAGGGCCGCCACCGTCATGCCAAGGCCCAGGGCCGCATAGAGCGCCTGGGTGGGGATCTGCTGCTCCGCGGGCAACTGGCGGGTCATGAAGCGGATGGCGCCGAGGTGACTGACGCAGAAGGTGACCCCGTGCAGCAGCTGGCCGAGCACCAGCACCGCCAGGTCGGTAGAACTGCCGAGCAGCACCCAGCGCACCACGCAGCCAAGGGCCCCCACCAGAAACAGGGTCTGGGCGCCGAAGCGCTGGAGGAAGCGCTTGTCCGCGGCGAACATGGCGATCTCCGCCAGCACTCCCAGAGCCCAGAGATACCCGATCAGGGTGCCGCTGTAGCCGGCGCTTTTCCAGTAGATGGCGCTGAAACCGTAGTAGGCCGCGTGGCTCCCTTGCAGCAGGGCGGTGATGAGCAGGAAGCGGCGCACCGGGGCCGACCTGAGCGTGACGAGCAGCGAGGCCTTGGCCCGCTCCCCTTGCAGCTCCCGAGGGGCGGGTCGCAGCGGCAGCAGGCTGAGCCCCAGCATGATCAGCAGCCCGGCCACCATGGTGTGCAGCACCCAGTCGCTGCCAAAGTTGCCCACCAGGGCCCCCACCAGGGTGGAGGCGACGATAAAGGCAAAGGAGCCGCACAGCCGCACCTTGCCGTAGTCGAGGTGGGTCTGAACCACCATGCGGGTGGCAAGCGCCTCTCCCATGGGCATCAGGGTCGGGTAGATGAAGTTGGCCGCCAGGGTCAGCACCACCAGCCACCAGAGGCTGTGGCCCAGATAGAAACCGAGAAAGGCCAGCAGACTCAGCAGACAGAGCAGCCGGGTGACGGGCAGCAACTGGCCGGCACCCTTGACTCGCCCCATCACCATCAGGTTGCCGGCAAAACGGATGGCCATGCCCACCCCCAGCAACAGCCCTATCTGTTCAGTACTCACCCCGATGCCTTCCAGCCAGAGCGACCAGAACGGCAGGTAGGCGCCATAAACGAAGTAGAAGGCACCAAAAAACAGGGCTAACCAGGAGAACGCGGGCATAGAGGCTCAGGCTGCATGACAAGGGGCACAAATGATAACCGATTTCGGGACGGGGATCCCCAGGCGGCATGACAGATAAAAACCATAAATATCAATAAAGTTGAACCTTTGTCACATCCCCCTGTCTATTGGGTAACACCGCTTCCTGATGAGTGTTGCAATCCTTCCACCCGCCCTTGGCGGGTTTCTTTTTTGCAGACGCCGACCTTCATGACAAAAGGGGCCCGAGGGCCCCTTTTCCTTCATGCTGATCGACGACCATCAGAACACGTACTTGACCCGTGCACTGAGGTTGCGGCCAGGCTCGGTCTGCTTGCTGGTATCCGCGGTGGCGGCAAGGCCGGTGATGCTCTCGTAGCTCACGTACTCCTTGTCAAACAGGTTGAATACCCCCACGTTGAGCTGCAGGTCCTGCACCGGCTTGAACTGGGCATAGAGATCCACCACGCCCCAGCCTGCGCTCTTGATGTTGTCGTTGCCTCGCGCATCCTTGCCCACCTTGTCCATGTCGTCGGCAAAGCGCAATGCGGTGGTGATGTTCCAGTTCGGCTGCTCCAGACGCACCCCGACGCTGCCGTTCAGGGGGCTCAGGCTGTTGATGTAGTTGCCCTCGCCATCCTTGCCCTCGATGTAGGCCAGGTTGCCCCAGACGTTGACCAGCTCGTTCAACCAGTAGTCCGCCTTGGCCTCGGCCCCCTTGGTGGTCGCCTTGTCCAGGTTCTGGTACTGATAGAGGGCGGTACGGCCTTCGGTGCCCACGGCCGTCAGCTCGATGAAGTCGTCGAACTTGTTGTAGAAGGTGGCCACTTCATAGCTGAACCCGCCACGGCTGCCGCGCACCCCCAGATCGATGCCGTCGCTGCTCTCTGGCTTGAGGTTCGGGTTGGGCTCGATGCGATAGCCATACGCCTGGTGGTTCAGGGTGGAGAAGGCGTTGTCATACATGGGCGCTTTGAAGCCGTGGCTGTACTGGGCGAACAGGTTCGCCGCCTCGTGCGCCTTGAACACCAGCCCCAGCTTGGGAGAGAACTCCCCTTCGGAGATCTTCTTCATGTTCTCGCCCGTGTAGGCGGGATCCTCGTCCGGGGTCATCTTGTAGTAGTCGTAACGCACGCCCGGGGTCAGCACCCAGCGCTCGCCGAACTTGATCTCGTCAAAGGCCCAGAGCGCACTGCGCTCGCTGGTGGTGGAGGGGAAGCTCAGCTCGTTGTAGCCGACGAAGTCACCCGGAACGGTCGGCCCCTTGAAGCGGGTGCGCTCGTTGTCGGTATGCTCGTATTCCAGGCCCCAGGCCAGACGCTGGCTGGCGAGCGCCTTGTTGAACTTCACCTGGGCGCCCAGGCTCTCCTGCTCGAAACCGTTGTGATCCAGGGAGTTCTTGGTCACATAGGGGTTGCCCGGCATGACCGGATACTTGGACGAAGCGTACTGATCCAGGGTCTGCTTGGCGCGGCTGTAGTAGATCTTGCTGTCCACGCGATCCGCCCAGGGGGCGTTCAGGGCGAGGCCATGATCCAGTACCAGGGAGAGGTTGTCGGTCTCCTTGTCGGTAATGGGCTGGTTGAAGACGGAGCCCGCCTTGGTCAGATCGATGGCATCCGGATCCTGCCCCTCGGTGAAGTAATCCACCGTCAGTTTCAGGAACTGATCATCGGAGAGATTCCACTTGCTCTTGAACAGCACGGCCTGGCTGACGATGTCGAACTCGTTCTTGTCGCCGTCATAATTCTGGGTGACACCGCCATCGCGCCATGTGTAGCGCAGCAGGTTCTCGACTTCCCCGGTGCGCAGCGCCCCCGTGATGCCGGCCATTCTCTGGTGGCTGCTGGAGGCATAACCCGTGGTCGCATCCAGATAGCTGTCGCGGCCCTTGAGGAAGTCGCCAGCATCCTTGGTGGTGATGGCAATGACGCCTCCCAGAGCATCGGAACCGTAAGCGGCAGAGGCCGGCCCTTTGGCCACTTCCACCTGCTTGATCATGTCGGTGTCGAAGTAGGTCTGACCCACGCCGCCATTCTTGTAGGCATCGTTCTGGCGCACACCGTCCTGCACCACCTTGACCCGGTTTTCGCTCATGCCGCGAATGGTGAAGGTCTGGGCATCTCCTGCGCCTCCCTGCACGCTCACCCCGGGCTCATAGCGGAACAGATCGGCGACGTTGCTGACGACCTGCTCTTCAATCTGCTCCGAGGTAATGACGGCGATGGGACCGGAAACATCTTCCAGCTTCTGTTCCATCCGTGAGCCGCTGACGACCATGACTTCATCGGCTTTCTTGTCTGCGGCGAAAGCGGGGGAGATCAGCCCGGCCGCCACGGCGAGGGCTATCAGGGAGGGGGTGTTGTTGTGCGCCACTGCAAAGTCCTTATTGAGAATTATTATCAAGCGGAAGGCATATTACCCCGCCATAGACAAAGATCAATAATAAAGTGAATCATTCTCATTTCACTTTATCATCATTCCCCCTTACACTGGCGCCACTTTTTGCTCGCCATGCCGCCATCCCATGGTGCAGCCTTTTCCCATCCCCTGTTTCTTGAGTGAGTAACCATGATCCGACGACTCCCCCTGCTCGCCCTGCCCCTGCTGCTGGCCGCCTGCGCCACCACGCCGCAGAACACCCCACCCGAGACCCTCTATGACGCACGGCTCGATACGGCCCAGGGGCAGGCGTTGACCTTCGAGCAGGCGGTGGCCCGGGTGGCGGATGCCGACATCGTGCTGGTGGGGGAACTTCACACTCACCCGGCCATCCATCTGTTGCAGGCCCGTCTGCTGGCGGGGCTTGACGAGACGTCGCAGGCAGATGGCCGGGCCCTGGTACTCTCCATGGAGCAGTTCAGCCGCGCCGATCAGCCGGTGCTGGATGCCTACCTGGCCGGACGCATCGGCGAATCGGCCCTCATTCGAGATGGCCATGCCTGGCCCAACTACCAGAGTGATTACCGCCCTCTGGTGGAGTTCGCCAAGGCGCAGCACCTGCCAGTGATTGCCGCCAATGCCCCCAAACCTCTGGTGAGCTGCGTCGGTCAGGAGGGATCGGCCTGGCTCGACAAACTGCCGGCCAATCGCCGCAGCCAGCTTGCCCGCGAGCTGACTCTGGGGGATGACGGCTACCGCCAGAAGTTCATGGCTTCCATGCACCATGGGGATGCGGACGGCAACGCCCGTCGCTTCGCCGCCCAGACCAGCTGGGACGACACCATGGCCGAAAGCATGGTGGATTATCTGGGCAAGCATCCCGGCAGGCGCATCATGCATATCGCCGGCAACTTCCACGTGGAAGGGGGGCTCGGGATCGCCAGTCGCATCGCCAGCCGCAATCCGGCACTCAAGGTGGCACTCATCGTGCCGCAAACCGGTGACGAGACAGCCCCCGGGAGAGACGCAGACGTCAGGGTCCAGATCGCTCCCCTGCCGGAACGCTGGCTAAATGCAAAGGAAATGAAGCAAGATATGGGCGCACTGCATCAATCCCGAAGCCGTGACTGCAGCCAATGGTTGCAACCCTCAAAATAGCCCAAGGATTTCATATGGATGTGTTACTCGTCATCGACATGCAACAGGGGTTGTTCGATAACCCCCGCCATCAGGATGCCCAGGTCATCGCCAACATCAATCGTCTGGCCGATCGCGTGCGGGGCCAACACGGACGGGTCATCTATGTGCAACACGACGAACCGGGTTCCGAGCTGGAACCTGGCAGTGCAGGCTGGCAACTGCACGCCGATCTGACCCCGTCTCCCCACGACAGCCGGGTGCGCAAGACCGCCTGTGACAGCTTCCTCGACACCGAGCTCGGCTTCCTGCTGGCAGAGCAGTCGGTAGACAGACTGCTCATCTGCGGCTGTGCCACCGACTTTTGCGTCGATACCACGTTGCGCAGCGCCGCCGCCATGGGCTTTGACGCCTTTGCGGTGACCGACGCCCATACCACGGCGGACAGGCCGCACCTGAGTGCGGAGCAGATCATCCAGCACCACCACTTCATGTGGCGGCATCTGAGCCTGCCTCAAGGCAGAAGCGTGACCCTGCTCACGACGGATGAGCTGCTGGCCACCATTTAACCCGAGCGGGCGTGTTAAGCTGCCCGTCCTGATGTGAACACCCGATTGGAGTCTTGTGTGCGTCTACTCTCTGCCGTTGCCCTCACGCTGCTGTTACCGGCGCTCACCGCCTGCTCCGGCTTGCCGGGGGCAGCACCCGATGGCCCGGCCCCCCTGTTCCACACCCATATCAGCGACGACGGGAGCAAGCGCTTCACCTTCGAGGCCGCCCCTCTCGACGTCCTGCCCACCCGGTTGCAGGAGGGAGATGACAACCGGCTGAGCCGCCGCGACAAGAGCCTGCTGGAACGCCGGGAAGCCCTGCAGGACGAGCAGCTCACCCAGATGCTGGCCACGCGCAAGTATTGCCGAAGCGGCTATATCGTCCTCAGCCAGACCTCCTGGAAGATCCGCGGGGAATGCAACGAGAGCGCCACCCAGGCCGATCGCGATGCCTTCCCCAACCAGGCAGGCTGGCAAGAGTAACCCGGGACATAACAACAAAATGGGCAGCCCAGGCTGCCCGTTTTCTCATCTCGCTAACTGTCCCCTCAAACGGGTTCATCCGCCGGGCTGGTCAGCTCGGCGCCATTGTCGATGCGTTTGTGCCCTTCCACCAGGTGAACGAAGTCCACCAGTTCGTCGCCGGAGACACGGAACGCCTGACCGAATCCCTTGACGAACAGTCCCTGCTCGGGCTTGAGCCTAAACAGCACGAAGTCCTTGAGGTTGGAGAGCCCTTTGACTATCTCGCCGAAGCGCCCTTCCAGCGCCGCAACGGCCTTCTCCCAGCGTGCGTCGTCGCGGGCCACCACCTCGGCGACCGCATCGAAGGTCAGACGCTTGCGGGCAAACAGCTCGCGGGCACCGGTTTCGTCCTCAATCAGCATCAGCGATACCTTGGGCACCTGTTGCAGGTTGCGGGCGTGGCGAGCTATCTCGGAGATGAGCACGTAGTATCCATCTTCCTGCAGCACGAAGGGGGCATAGCTGGCATTGGGGTTGCCTTCGCCATCCACAGTGGCGAGCTGCAGGGTACGGCAACCGTCGCGGAACTCGCGGATCTCCGGTTGCAGGCGGTTTTGCAGGCGCTCCTGACGTTCACTCATGCTTTCACTTCCTCTTGATACTGACGGCGCAGGGCCATGAAACGCTCCACCTGCTCAGGCAGCAGTTGACGCTGCTCGTCCCGGCCCAGGTAGATCTTGAAAATGCAGCGGCCACTGTGGCCGAAGAACTGGAAGGAGTGCCCCTCCTTGCCCATGAAGAGCTTGCTGACCAGGGCGATGCCTGCCACGTTGTCGAGCTTGAGGTGGCCGTGCAGCTCCCCGTCCCGCCCCATCAGGTTGTAGTAGCCGCGCGCGTTCTTGCCCTTGGGGAAGGGAGCCTTCACCTCGAAGATGGAGCCATCGGATTCGACGATGGTGGTCACCTGACCCCAGCTGGCCAGGTCCGCCAGCAGGGCTTCGGCCTCCCCGGCCGGCACTTGCGTCATCAGGGCGGCAGGCAGATGGCGTACCACCTCCCATTCGCTGACGGCCAGCTCGGTGGCGAGGGTGGACGGGTGGGCGCTGGGGTCTTGCTCCAGCAGCGCGTGAATGCGTTGTGCAATGCTCATCGGTTCTCCCTGGATGATCTGGCGATGGTGCTCGGTGTCGCGGCGGATACTGTAATAAAGCGCCCCAAGTAACGCAATTGATAATCGCTTTCATTCTCAGTGCATTTTGATGGGCGACTTGATATTCTCGGCGGCAACCCTATTTCATTCACCCTTCGGAGGTTCGCATGGGCCGTCGTTTTGCCCTCGCATTCAGCCTGCTCGGCTGTGCCCTTTCCCTCTCTTCCCCATCCGTCATGGCGGGGGAGCGTATCGTCAGCATAGGCCCGGCCACCACGGAACTCATCCTGGCGCTGGGGGGCGAGCAGAGCCTGGTCGCCACCGATGTCAGCAGTCCGGAGCCCAGAGGCGTGCCCAAGGTCGGCTATCACCGTGCCCTCGCCGCCGAAGGGATCCTGAGTCTCTCTCCGACCCTGGTGGTCGGCAGCGACGAGATGGGCCCGAACAGCACGCTTGATCAGTTGCGCCGTGCCAACGTCAAGGTCGAGGTCATGGCCACAGCCCCTACGCTGGCCAACCTCAACGAGCGTATCGACACCCTGGCCCATCTCCTGGGTGACCAGGCGGCAGGGAGCAAGCTCAAGGAGGAGATTGCCGCCCAGAGCGACACCCTGGCGGCGCAGGCGAAGCAGAACAAGCCCCTCAAGGTCGCCTTCCTGCTGCTGCACAAGGGTCAGCCCACCAGCATCGCCGGTGGCAACACCACCGCCAGCGCCCTCGTCACCCTGGCGGGCGGCGTCAATCCGGTGGCTGGGCTCCACGACTACAAGCCCGTCTCCACCGAATCCCTCATCGAGCTGCAACCTGATCTGGTGCTGGTGAGCGGCCGCGACTGGCAGCAGTATCAGGATCCCGACGCCGTCCTGAGTCAGGTGCCCGCCCTGTCAGCCACCCCGGCAGGCAAGAACAAGGCTATCCACGCCATCGACGGACATGCCCTGCAAGGGGGCCTCAGCCTTCGTTCCTTGCAACAGGCGAACCAGATCGCCCAGTGGATCAAGCAGGGTTCCTGATGCGCCTGCCTCTGCCCTGGCTGCTCGCCCTGACCGGCTGCGCGCTGGCGTTGCTGCTGGTCGGGTCCCTCGCGACCGGCCCCATGTCCCTCTCCCTTGGTGAGAGCCTGCGCGCCCTGTTTGCCGGACCACAGAGCGGGATTGAGGCTCACAAATTATTGATCGTGCAGGAGATCCGTCTGCCACGAACCCTGCTCTGCATCGCCGTGGGGGGCATTCTCGGCCTCTGCGGCGCCGTGATGCAGGGACTGTTTCGCAACCCCCTGGCAGACCCCGGCATCATAGGGGTGTCGGGTGGCGCGGCACTCGGCGCGGCCCTGGCCATCGTGCTGCTCGCCCCGCTGGGCTCGCACCTGCAGAGCCTGCTCGGCCTGGGGTTGCTGCCCCTGCTCGCCTTTCTCGGCGGAGCCCTCACCACCACCCTCGTCTATCTGCTGGGTACCCGGGAAGGGGGCACCTCGGTCACCGTGATGCTGCTGGCCGGGGTGGCCATCACGGCGCTCTCCGGCGCCGTCATCGGACTGCTCACCTATCTCGCCGACGATCAGATGCTGCGCAACCTGAGCCTGTGGCAGATGGGCTCCCTGGCGGCAGGCAAGCCGGTCGATGTGACGCTGGCGCTGCTGACCCTGGCCGCCCTACTGCTGTTGTTCATGCGCGATGCCAATCCCCTCAACGCCCTGCTGCTGGGAGAGGGAGAGGCACGGCATCTGGGGGTGAACGTGCAGACGCTGAAGCGTCGCCTCATCCTGCTCACCGCTGCCGGTGTCGGCGTGGCGGTGGCCGTGGCGGGCATGATCGGCTTTGTCGGCCTGGTGGTTCCCCATCTGGTACGGCTGCTGGCCGGTCCCAACCATGTCCGCCTGCTCCCGCTGTCTGCCCTACTGGGGGCTGGCCTGCTGCTGGGGGCCGACATGCTGGCACGCACCCTGCTCGCACCGGCCGAGCTGCCCGTCGGCATCATCACCGCCCTGCTGGGGGCCCCCTTCTTCATCTGGCTCTTGGTCAAGAGCCGCCGAACCCTGTAACAGGAGATCGTCACTTTGCCCGGATCCCCCTCCCCCCTGCTCAGTTGCCGGGGTCTTCGCCTCAGTCGTGGCAACCGGCTTATCCTGGACAGCCTGGATCTCGACCTGCATGCCGGCAGCCTGACCGCCCTGCTCGGCCCCAACGGGGCGGGCAAAAGCTCACTGCTCAAGTGCCTGACCGGCGAGCTGGAACATGAAGGGGAGATCCACCTGTTCGGCCAGACCCGCAGGGGGTGGGCCGACAACGCTCTGGCACACCGGGTCGGTGTGCTGCCGCAAAGCTCCTCCTTGAGCTTCCCCTTCCTGTGCGAAGAGGTGGTGGCCATGGGCCGGCTGCCCCACAGCGAGCCTGCCAGCCGGCGCGACGAGATAGTCCGCGCCGCCATGACCCACGCCGGGGTCGACCATCTGGCAAACCGCCTCTATCCCGGCCTCTCCGGCGGGGAGCGTCAACGGGTGCAGTTCGCCCGGGTGCTGGCCCAGATCTGGCAGGCCCCGGAGGAACCGCAGCAAGCGCGGCTGCTGCTGCTGGACGAGCCCACCTCTGCGCTGGATCTCAAATACCAGCACCAGTTGCTCGCCATGGCCCGAGCACTGGCCGGTCGCAATACCGCCGTGCTGGTGGTGTTGCACGATCTCAATCTGGCAGCCCGCTACGCCGATAGGCTGGTGATGCTGGAGCAGGGCAGGCTGATGGCTGACGGCAGCGCAGGCGAGGTGCTGACCCCAGCGCTCATCGCGCGCCTCTACGACTACCCCGCACAGGTGATCCACCACCCCGAGAGCGGCGTCCCCATGGTGGTGTGACACCCAAGGGCAGATAGCAACAGAGCGCCATCAGGCGCTCTGTCTTTTTGCGGTATCCAGCCCTGGGCTGACCTGCAGGGCAACTCCCACGGGCACATCAGGCTATCTGGTAGCGTCCCGGCTTGTGATTGAGTGTCAACACCAGATTACAGATGATGGCTGCCACCACGGAAAGCACCAGCAGCCAGGGGGAGACCACGAAGAAAGAGGCGACCACGATGGCGCAATCTAGCCCCATTTGCAGCTTACCTGCCCGCACACCCCATCTGTCCTGAATGAAGAGCGCCAGGATGTTGAAGCCCCCCAGGCTCGCCTTGTGGCGGAACATGATGAGCAGCCCCATGCCGATCAGGGTGCCGCCGATCAGCGCCGCATAGACGGGTTCGATCTTGCCGATTTGCAGCACGGCGTTGAGGTGATCCGTCATGAATGAGACGGTGGCCACGGCGGCAAAGGTATTGAGGGTGAAACGCGGCCCCATTCTGAGCCAGGCCAGGGCATAGAAAGGCAGGTTCATGGCGAAGAACAGCAGGCCGAAGCTGATGCCGGTCACCTGTTGCAGCAGCAGCGCCAGGCCGGCGGTGCCACCGGTGAGCAGGCCGACCTGATGGAACAGGAAGATGCCGAGGGAAACGAAGCCTGCTGCGGTCAGCAAGGCGAGCACATCCTCATAGAGCGGGTGCGCAGAGCGTGAAGTGTTGTCCATAACCAGGTATCCAGTCGCGAAGCAAGAGAGTGTTAGCCGCCCGTCGGGCGGAGCGAGCCCCGTTAACCGGGGCTTCGTTATGCCGACAGTCTCCAATTTGAGTGAGATGGATCACAAGTCCCGCCCTTCACGCGCCAAAATGGTGCGCGTCATCCAGGCGTTACAATCCTTGCACCAAAATGTCCCACACTCACCGCCGGCCTGATGCTGAAAAACCTGAAACGGGCCGCTGCCCCCGCGCCCGAATCGTTCTAGAATGAGTCGCTTGTCACTGCCAGCGGAACAACAGCGGATGAGAGTCACCGTATTCGGAATAGGTTATGTCGGGTTGGTTCAGGCCGCCGTACTGGCGGAGATGGGTCACAAGGTGGCCTGCGTGGATGTGGATGCCGACAAGGTCGCGGGCCTGAAAGAGGGGCGCATTCCCCTCTTCGAGCCCGGTCTCGCCCCCCTGGTGCAGCGCAACCATCAGGCCGGTCGCCTGATCTTCACCACAGACCCGGCCCGGGCGGTGGAGTTTGCCGAGCTTATCTTCATCGCGGTCGGAACGCCGCCGGACGAGGACGGGTCTGCCGACCTCCATCAGGTAATGACGGTGGCGGACACCATAGGCCGCCTGATGCAAGGGGGCAAGGTGGTGGTCAACAAGAGCACTGTCCCTGTCGGCACCGCCAGCCGGGTACGGCGACACATTGCGGAGCGCCTCGCCGACCGTGGTCTCGATCTTCCGCTCGACGTGGTTTCCAACCCCGAATTTCTGAAGGAGGGCGCCGCCGTCGCCGACTGCCTGCGGCCGGATCGCATCATCATCGGCACCGACTCCGATCACGCCTTCTCCCTGCTGGAGGAGCTCTACGCCCCCTTCAACCGCAAGCGAGACCGCATCCTGCGGATGGATGCACGCAGCGCCGAACTGACCAAGTACGCCGCCAACGCCATGCTGGCGACCCGCATCTCCTTCATGAACGAGATGGCCACCCTGGCCGAAGCCCTGGGCGCCGACATCGAGGAGGTGCGCAAGGGCATTGGTGCCGATCCGCGCATCGGCCACCACTTCATCTACCCGGGCTGCGGTTATGGCGGATCCTGCTTCCCCAAGGATGTCAGGGCGCTGATCCACACCGCGAAGGAGGCGGGGTGCGAGACCCCCCTGCTGCGCTCGGTGGAGCAGGTCAACGAGGCGCAGAAGCACAGGCTCATGAACCGGCTGCACCACCATTTTGGCGCCAGTCTGTCGGGGCGCACCTTCGCGTTATGGGGACTCGCCTTCAAACCCAATACCGACGACATGCGCGAAGCCCCGAGCAGGGTGCTGATGGAGGCGATCTGGGCGGCAGGAGGCAAGGTGCAGGCGTTCGACCCCGAGGCCATGACCGAGGCCGCCCGCCTCTATGGCCAGCGGGCGGACTTGACCCTGTGCGACACCCAGGAAACCGCCCTCCAGGGGGCTGATGCCCTGCTCGTCTGCACAGAGTGGCAACAGTTCCGCGCACCGGATTTCGACCTGCTTCGCCAGACCCTGAAGCAGGCCATCATCTTCGACGGCCGCAACCTCTATGATCCGGCCCGTCTGCGCCAGCGCGGTTTCACCTACTATGCCATCGGCCGTGGCGATAGCCTGACCCATCAGGAGGAGCGATGAAGTACCTCGTCACCGGCGCCGCCGGGTTTATCGGATTTCATGTGGCGCGCAGGCTCTGTGGCGACGGCCATCAGGTGGTGGGGATAGACAACCTCAACGACTACTACACGGTGAGTCTCAAGGAGGCGCGCCTCGCCCTGCTCACGCCTCTGCCCGGCTTTCGCTTCGAGCGCACCGATCTCGCGGACCGCGCGGCCATGGCTTCGCTCTTTGCCCGCGAGCAGTTTGACCGGGTGATCCATCTGGGGGCCCAGGCCGGGGTGCGCTACTCCCTGGACAACCCCTTCGCCTATGCCGACAGCAACCTCACCGGCCACCTCACCGTGCTGGAAGGGTGTCGCCAGACCCGGGTGCAGCACCTGATCTATGCCTCCTCCAGCTCGGTCTACGGGCCGAACGAACAGATGCCGTTCAAGCCGTCCCATGGGGCGGATCATCCCGTCTCTCTCTATGCGGCGAGCAAGAAGGCGGGAGAGCTGATGGCCCACTCCTACTCCCATCTCTACGGCCTGCCCACAACCGGGCTGCGCTTTTTCACCGTCTACGGCCCCTGGGGTCGGCCCGACATGGCCCTGTTCAAGTTCGTGCACGCCATCCTGAACGGCGACCCCATCGACCTCTACAACCAGGGCCAGCTCAGCCGGGATTTCACCCATGTCGACGACATCGTCGAGGGGATAGTGCGCATCTCAGACATCCCCCCTGCGGGCGATGCCCACTGGCAGGGGGCCCCGGACGCCAGCCCGGCCCCCTATCGCCTCTTCAACATCGGCAACGGCAGCCCGGTCAGGCTGCTGGACTTCGTGGATGCCATCGAGGCGGCCCTCGGCAAACGGGCCATCCGCAACATGCTACCCATGCAGCCCGGCGACGTGCTCGCCACCTGGGCCGACACCCGCTCGTTGTTTGACGCCACGGGCTATCGCCCCCGTGTCGGGCTCAAGGAAGGGGTTGACGGCTTTGTCCGCTGGTATCGGGACTACTACCGGGTCTGAGCCAGGCGAGGTGGCAGGGTCGCCTGGTTCAGACCCTGCGCTCAGGATGAAGGGGTATAGCTGAAGGGCACCATGGTGGGGGAGAGCCCACGACAGGCGGGTTTGAGTGCTTGCGGGCCTGCCAGCAGCCAGTCGGTACGGTGACGGTTGCCGAGGTTTTCCATCTTCGCGGGGTCAAAACACCTCACCATCAGGTCGGCGCTCCCCAGTACCCAGCGCCCGGGGGCAGCCCCTATCCAGGCGGCAGCTTCCCTGGCCTGCTCCCCGTCCCCCATTAGATAAGGGTAATGTTTCACTGGTTGCAGGCTAAACAGCAGATGTTGCTCTTTGAAGCCCGCCAGCAGCAGTTCATCCCCCACAGGCACCTTCTGCGCCGCCAATGCCATGACTGCCTGAGGGGTGCGCACCTCGTTGAGGCGCACGCTTATCCAGCAGGAGTAGATCAGCCACCCCACCACCAGGGAGCTGAGAATGGCGGTCAGTGGCGCCCGGCGAAGCCAGGCATTGATCAGCAGCAAGGATCCCCCCAGCACCAGCAGGGGAAGCCAGGGCTCCGGCCCCAGTTCCCCCAGACGGCTGGCCACTCTGTCGCTAAATGCCAGCACCAGAGCCCCCATCAGCCCTGCCCCCCCCAGCAGCCAGCCAAGCCCGGCCAGCAGTCGCCCCGGCCAGACCCGGACCAGCAGGGTGCCGATGAAGGGTGCGGTCAGGAGCGCCAGGGCGGGCGTACCGGGCGTGATGTAGACGCCCCGCTTGCCCGGCGAGCAGGAGAAAAACAGCACCACCAGCACCAGATAACCCAGCAGCAGCAGGATACGCCTGTCCTGCGCCCGGATGGCGCGCCGCCAGGCCACCACCAGCCAGGGCAACAGCAGGGAGAGCGGCAGCCAGAACGGCGGGATCACCGAGGTGAGGTAGTACCAGAAGGGTTTGACGTGGTGCCAGGCGCTGGTATAGCGAGTCACCGTCTGGCGCAGCAGTATGTTGTCTCTGTAGGCCAGCAGGAGGGGATCCCCGCTTCGGGTCACGGCCTCCAGCATGGGGACCAGCCAGAGGCCCATCGCCAGGGCCATTGCCAGCGGCCCGAGCAGGGCCTTCAGCCAGGCTGACAAGGGCGCGGCGCGGATTTGCGACCTGTGGGTCCAGAGCGCGGGAAGCAGCACCAGCAGGGCCAGTACTCCTACCCCCTTGGTGATGACGCCAAGCCCCGCGGCAAACCAGCCGAGCCAGTACCAGCGCCACCCTCCCTCGCAGAGCAGGAAGCGCAGAAAACCATAGAGACCGAGGGTGATGAAGGCCGTCGCCAGGGCATCGATCTGCGCCGTCTTGGCCTGCAGGGTGAACTGGACGGTGAACAGCAGCAATAGCCCGGCCATAAAGCCGACCGCTGGGTTCCATAACCGACGCCCCAGGTCCCACACCAGCAAGATGGTCAGCAAGCCAGACAGCAGGGAGGGCAGCAGAAAGGCCACCTTGATGGAGCCAGTCAACACATAACCGATCGCGATCCCCCACATAAACAGCGGCGGCTTGTCCGGATAGAGCTCCCCGCCGCGCATGGGGAAGAGCCACTGGCCACTCTCCACCATCTCCTTGGCGATCAGGGCAAAGCGCGGCTCGTCCGCCGGCCAGGGGTCCCGCAGACCCAGCCCGGCCCCCAGCACCACCAGCGCGATCAGCAGCAACCAGCCAAGGGACGTCTGATTGAGCAGGGTGCGATCACTCACCATGACGAGCCTCCCCGGTCACTCCCTTGTCACGCCGCCAGCCCCGATGCTGGATATCGAGATAGAGGCTGTAGAGCGCGGTGAAGGTGGGGAAGAGGTTTTGCAGCACGCCGACGGAGTCCTGCTTGGGAGAGAAGGTGAAGTAGCTGAGCGTCATCAGGCTGCCGAGCACGCTCATGTACCAGAACAGGCGCGGGATGACGGGTCGCCCCGCCCGCCTGGACGCCAGAAACTGCACCAGCCAGCGTCCGCCGAACATCAGCGCCCCCGTGTAGCCGATCAGCTTCCAGCCGGTGACGTGCACCCCGGTCCAGTCCAGCCAGTCGATGGGGGCAGACAGCCAGGCGTCCATCACTCCAGCATCTCCCGGATTTCAACCACCTTGGAGCGGCGCTGCAACCACCAGACCCCGACCACGTCCACCAGCCCGACCCAGAGCCGGTTCCAGACCCCGTATTTGGAGATGCCCGCCTGGCGTGGCCTGTGGTTGACCGGCCAGGGCGCCATGCGCCCCCCTTGAGCCTGGATCAGCGCTGGGATGTAGCGGTGCATGTGATTGAAGGCAGGCAGTTTCAGATACCAGTCGCGACGCACCACCTTGAGCCCGCAGCCGGTATCCGGAATGCCGTCGCGCAGCAGCAGATCGCGAAAGCCGTTGGCCAGCGTTGAAGAGAGGCGCTTGACCCAGTCGTCACGGCGGTTGACCCGGTGGCCGATGAGGCCCACCTGGTATGGATCGCTCTGGTAGCGGCGCATCGCCTCCTCCAGCATGGCGGGAATGTCGGCGGGATCGTTCTGACCATCGCCGTCGAGTACCACCAGCCAGTCGCCACGCCCGTGGCGCACCCCGCTCAGCACCGCCATGCTCTGGCCCACGGCATGGACATGGCACAGCACCCTCAGCCTGGTGAAACGCGTCTGCAAATCGCGCAGCACCACATGACTACCGTCCACACTGCCATCGTCCACATAGATAAGTTCGTACTCGAACCTGCCCCCAAGGGCGGCATCTATTTCGCCGACGAGCGGGGCCAGATTGTCCCGCTCATCCTTGGCAGGCACCACGACAGAGATATCGACCGATTCGACCATATGCATATCCTGCCCTCATCCGAGGCGCTATCGATTCACCCGGCCGACCCGACGACATTGCATCGTGGCCTGGCTGACATCATGCAAATACAAGGCGTTAGAAAACAACTGTGTCAGCATATTGAACCTCAATTAACAAATCTGTCAAAGCAGTCACTGACCCGGGAACCATACCGCCTCTCCCCTGCACCAAAAGTTCCATACCGTTTTCATCTCTGTTGCTCACCCACATAACCAGATGTTCCATCTGCTGGCTGGCGTCCCTCCCCGGATCGGGCCTATATGTTGCGGATACCAAAGACGAGGTTTCCATGAAAAAACGACTCTGGGGCTGGGGACTCCTGATACTGCTGGCCACCACTTCCCACGCAGATCCCTTTCGTCAGGCCCCCAAGGCCATGAGCGCACTGCGCCAGGGCGCCGCCATGGAACAGGGCAATCCGAGGCAGGCCATCGCCCACTACTGCACCGCCGCCAACCTTGGCAACCCGGAAGCCTATTACCGCATCGGCCGCCTGCTGGCCCGCGGCCCCCAGGGGATCCGCAATGCCCGCAGCGCCAACGCCTACCTGGCCATGGCCATGCGCCTTGGCAACCAGCAGGCCGCCCGTTACTACAACGAGCGGGTCGGCAATGCCCCCCTGGGTACCTGCGGCATCGGAGGCGGTGGCGGAGCCCCCTGGGTGCGCCCCAGTACTCCCTTTGATCAGGAGCGCTACTTGGCCAGACAGTCACAGGCCAAGCAAAAGCTGGCCGTCATGATCCGCCAGGCCGCCCAGCGTCACAAAGTGGACCCCCAGCTCGCCCTGGCCATCGCCATCGCCGAATCCAATCTGAACAGCACCGCCGTCTCCTCCAAGCAGGCACAGGGCGTCATGCAGCTCATTCCCGAAACCCAGGCCCGCTTCGGCGTGACCCGGCCGTTCGATGCCCAGCAGAACATCCGTGGTGCCATGATCTACCTGAAGTGGCTGGAGAAGCAGTTCGGTCCGGACTGGGTGAGGATCAGCGCCGCCTACAACGCCGGGGAGCAAGCCGTGCTGCGCCACGGCGGTGTGCCGCCCTATCAGGAAACCCAGGAGTATGTGCAGCGGGTGCTCTACTACTCGGGGCAGGATCCTGACAAACCGGCCCGCCGCAGCTCACCGCGCTGAGCTTGCCCGGTTGCCCCTCTTCCCTCGCGCCTGTCGGCCGTCCCGGCCTGCGGCGCCCGGCTTTGCCGCCCCTCTCCCATTGGTTTACAATCGACGGGTTTTTTGGAACCGGGTTGACGGCCCGTCGACCCGGCCCCACCACGACATCAGTTTGTTAATGCCAAGACATTAAACTGCTGAAAGGAAGAGAATTAGCCAATGGCTCAATTTATTTACACCATGAACAGGGTTGGCAAGGTCGTGCCGCCCAAGCGTCATATTCTCAAGAACATCTCCCTCTCCTTCTTCCCGGGGGCCAAAATAGGCGTGCTGGGTCTGAACGGCGCCGGGAAATCGACCCTGCTGCGCATCATGGCGGGTATCGACACCGAGATCGAAGGGGAAGCCCGTCCGCAGCCCGGCATCAAGATTGGCTACCTGCCCCAGGAGCCGAAGCTGGATCCGGAGCAGACCGTACGCGAAGCGGTCGAAGAGGCGGTCGGCGACGTCAAACGTGCCATGGCGCGCCTCGACGAGGTCTATGCAGCCTACGCCGACCCAGATGCGGATTTTGACAAGCTGGCCCGCGAACAGGGCGAGCTGGAAGCCATCATCGCCGCCCAGGGCGGCCACAACATGGAAAACCAGCTGGAGCGCGCGGCCGACGCCCTGCGCCTGCCGGCCTGGGATGCCCAGATCAAGCACCTCTCCGGGGGTGAGCGCCGCCGGGTGGCGCTGTGCCGCCTGCTGCTGGAAAAACCGGACATGCTGCTGCTGGACGAACCGACCAACCACCTGGATGCAGAATCCGTGGCCTGGCTGGAGCGCTTCCTGCACGACTACGAGGGCACCGTCGTGGCCATCACCCACGACCGCTACTTCCTCGACAACGTGGCGGGCTGGATCCTGGAGCTGGACCGCGGCGAAGGCATCCCCTGGGAGGGCAACTACTCCTCCTGGCTGGAGCAGAAAGATGCCCGTCTGGCCCAGGAGGCGAGTTCCGAAGCTGCCCGTCGCAAGTCCATCGAGAAGGAACTGGAGTGGGTTCGTCAGAACCCGAAAGGCCGTCAGGCCAAATCCAAGGCTCGTATGGCTCGCTTCGAAGAGCTCAACACCAACGACTACCAGAAGCGCAACGAGACCAACGAGCTGTTCATTCCGCCAGGACCGCGCCTGGGCGACAAGGTGGTGGAGGTGGCCAACCTCTGCAAGTCCTATGGCGACCGCCAGCTGATCGACGATCTCTCCTTCTCCATTCCGAAGGGTGCCATCGTTGGCATCATCGGTCCGAACGGTGCCGGTAAATCGACCTTGTTCCGCATGATGTCGGGTCAGGAGCAACCGGATTCCGGTTCCATCACCCTGGGTGACACCGTGGTGCTGGCCTCCGTGGATCAGTTCCGCGACAGCATGAACGACAAGAAGACGGTGTTCGAGGAAGTCGCCGACGGCCAGGACATCCTGCGCATCGGCAACTACGAGTTCCCGAGCCGCGCCTACATCGGCCGCTTCAACTTCAAGGGTGCCGATCAGCAGAAGCGGGTCGGCGAACTCTCCGGTGGTGAACGTGGCCGTCTGCACCTGGCCAAGCTGCTGCAGACCGGCGGCAACGTGCTGCTGCTGGATGAACCGACCAACGATCTGGACATCGAAACCCTGCGCGCCCTCGAGAACGCCCTGCTGGAGTTCCCGGGTTGCGCCATGGTCATCTCCCACGACCGCTGGTTCCTCGACCGCATCGCCACCCACATCCTGGACTACCAGGACGAGGGCAAGATCGAATTCTTTGAAGGCAACTTCACCGAATACGAAGAGTGGAAGAAGAAGACCTACGGTGCCGAGGCTATCCAGCCGCGCCGCGCCAAGTACAAGCGCATTGCCAAGTAAGGCGAGGCAACAGCCGCGCCACCAGGCATGACGTCACAAGGGGAGCCGGGGCTCCCCTTTTTTGCCTCTTCTGACTTACAATCTTCACCTCTACCCCAGCGATAGCGACCCATGACCCAAGCCTCCACCACCAGACTCACCATCCAGATCCGGCTCGAACCCGGCTGTCTGGGGCCGGATGGCAAGCAGCACATCGATACCTTCTGCGCGGCCGCCAACCGGATCCTCGCCGCCATCGAACCCCGACGAGTGCACTGGGTGCTGCTGCCCCGCCATGACAAGCAACTGGCCGAGCAGGCCTACTTCCTCGATGGCCGTCCCTTGAGCGAAACCCAGGCCACCCTGCTGCTACAACGCATGGGGTTGGCCCTCGATCCCTTGCTGGAGCAGAGCGATGCCGTGCTGAGCCAGCTTATCGAACGCTACCAGAAAAACCGTTGACCCCGATGTGGAAACGGGGCTCTATTGGTCCCCTTTCTCCTGCCTCTGAGGGAAAACGTTTGAATTTTTACTCTATTCATTGATCCGCCTCGCACATCCGGGGTTTGTAAACCTGGCCGCCTGTGTGAAAATGTGCGCGCTGTCACGGTATCAGGACGAGTCTGGTCACTTCACCGCCAGAATCAGGGTCCGTCGCCCCGCATGGATGGGCCGGGCCCCCTGCTGCCTATTTCACGTCACCCATTGGAATCCAACATGAATCAACCACATCACGCTACCGGGCAGACCGCCAGCCCGGCTGCCGGGCAGGGATTGCTCGAGCGCCTGTTTGCCCTGCGCGGTCATGGCACCACGGCCCGCACCGAGGTGATCGCCGGCATCACCACCTTCCTGACCATGGTCTACATCGTCTTCGTCAACCCGCAGATCCTCTCTGCGGCAGGCATGGACACCCAGGCCGTGTTCGTTACCACCTGCCTCATCGCCGGTGTCGGCAGCATCCTGATGGGTCTGCTGGCGAACCTACCCATCGCCCTGGCTCCCGCCATGGGCCTCAACGCCTTCTTCGCCTTCGTGGTGGTGGCCGGCATGGGCTACTCCTGGCAAGTGGGCATGGGCACCATCTTCTGGGGTGCGCTGGGCCTGCTGATCCTGACCCTGCTGCGGGTACGCTACTGGCTCATCGCCAACATTCCCCTGACACTGCGGGTCGGCATCACCGCCGGCATCGGTCTGCTCATCGCCCTGCTCGGCCTGCACAATGCCGGCATCGTGGTCGCGAGCCCCGCCACCATGGTGACCGTGGGCAACCTCACCTCCCTGCCCTGCCTGCTGGGGATGCTCGGCTTCTTCCTCATCTGCATCTTCTCCGCCCGCGGCGTCCACTCAGCCGTGCTCATCGCCATCGTGGTGACCACCACCCTGGGCTGGCTGTTCGGCGACGTCACCTTCAAGGGCTTCGTCTCCGTGCCGCCGAGCATTGCACCGGTCTTCGGCCAGCTGGACCTGATGGGATCGCTGGACATCAGCCTCGCCGGGATCATCTTCTCCTTCATGCTGGTCAACCTGTTCGACTCTTCCGGCACCCTGATCGGCGTGACCAACCGCGCCAAGCTGGCCGATGACAAGGGGCACTTCCCGCGCATGAAGCAGGCCCTGGTGGTGGACAGCGTCAGCTCCGTAGGCGGCGCCTTCATGGGGACCTCGTCCGTGACGGCCTACATCGAGAGCAGCTCCGGCGTCGCCGTCGGCGGTCGCACCGGCCTGACCGCCATCGTGGTGGGCATCCTGTTCCTGCTGGCCATCTTCTTCTCTCCGGTCGCCGCCATGGTACCGGCGTATGCCGCAGCGGGGGCTCTCATCTACGTGGGCGTGCTGATGTGCTCCGAGCTGACCCGGGTAAAGTGGGAAGACCTGACCGAAGCGGTGCCGGCCTTCATGACCGCGGTGATGATGCCGTTCAGCTTCTCCATCACCGAGGGGATCGCCGTGGGCTTCATCTCCTATTGCGTGATGAAGGCGGGCACCGGCCGCTGGCGCGAGATCAACCCCTGCGTGCTGGTGGTAGCCCTGCTCTTCGTCCTCAAGTTTGTCTGGGTCGATGCCCACTGATTTTTCTTCCATGAAAAGAAAACCAGACTCTGAAAACAAAAATGCCCGTCATCGACGGGCATTTTTTTATGGCGGGCTCAGGGCTCAGCGAATACCGCGGGCCTCACGGATCCACTCCCAGGCCTGCTGGATCTCCTGGGTCTTCTCCTTGGCCATCTCCATCATCTCGGGGGGCAATCCCTTGGCGGCCAGCTTGTCAGGGTGATGCTTGCTCATCTCCTTGCGATAGGCACGCTTGATCTCCTGATCGCTGTCGCTCTCATTCACCCCGAGCAACTGATAGGCATCTTTGAGGCGATCCCGGGAGGGGGGCTCCTGACGGTATTGCTGCCCCTGGCCACCGCCCTGCTGTTGCTGGCGGTGGAAGAAATTCATCTGCGCCTCGGCCATGGCCAGAATGCGGGCCAGCTCGATGCGACTGAACCCCAGCTCGTCGGCGATGGTTTGCAGGATGGCCCGCTCGTTCGCCTCCACCTGACCGTCGGCGAAGGCGGCCTGCAGCTGGACCTCGAGGAAGAAGCGCAGGATGTCGCGCTGCCCCAGGCTCGCCTGGCGAAACTCCGCCAGGGTCTCGCGCAGGGGGAAGTCACTCTCCTTGCCAAGGCGGAACGACTCCTGAGCCCGTACCCGCTGCTCTCCGGCCAGACGCATCCTGTCCATCAGGTTGGACGCGACCCGTATTTCGTGCTCGGTGACCTGGCCGCTCGCCTTGGCGATGTGGCCCATGACGGCGAAGGTGGCATGGAAGAAGACGGCCTGTTGCTGCTGGCTGGGTGCCCGCTGGAAGGCCCCGCGGATCCCCATGCCCCGATCGAAGCGATGGCCGATCCACAGGCCCAGCAGGGCACCGAAGATGTTGCCGAGCAGAAAACCGAAGAAGGTGCCAAGCACCTTGCCCCAAATACGCATGGTTCAAGACCTCGTGATGTTAATGGGTGCCGGCGAGCAGTTTCTCGTCCAGCTCGCGCAGCCGATCGACGGTGCCGATGTCGCGCCACTCGCCTGCCAGCAGGCTGCCACCCACCCGTCCCTGCGCCATCCAGTAGCGCAGCAGGGGGGCCAGCTTGCGCGCCCCGCAGGGCAAGCCAGCAAAGGCAGCGGGGTGATAGAGACCGACGCCGCTGAAGGTGAGGGCCGGGGTGTCCAGCACCCGACCCGCTTGCAGGGAGAAGTCCCCTTGCGGATGCTGGGGAGGGTTGGGTACCAGCCAGAGGTGGGCGAGATCCTCCCCAAGCGGCTGGCTCACCAGAGCGCGATAATCCAGGTCGAGCCAGGTATCGCCGTTGATCACCAGAAAGGGTTCGCTGCCCAGCAGGGGCAGCGCCTGCACGATGCCGCCGGCAGTCTCGAGCGCGCTCTCTTCGGCCGACCAGTGGATGGATACCCCGAGCGCACTGCCATCGCCGAGGGCCGCCACCAGCTTGTGTCCGAGCCAGGCGTGGTTGATCACAAGCTGGGTCACCCCGGCAGCAGCCAGCTTCTCGATGTGGTGCACGATGAGCGGCTTGCCCCCCGCCGCCAGCAGCGGCTTGGGCAGCAGATCGGTGAGCGGGCGCATCCGCTCCCCCCGCCCCGCGGCCAGGATCATCGCCTTCATGGTGTCACCCCGGTGCGCGCCAATCCGGGCAGCACCACCTGCTCCAGCCACTGGCCGAAGCGAGCCAGCACCGGATAGGCGGTGCCATGGCTGCGACAGACATCGACCACGTAGCCCAGGGTACGAGGAATGTCCTTGAGGTAGCCGGCCTTGCCATCGCGGTGATAGAGGCGGGTGAAGAGACCCGCCGCCTTGAGATGGCGCTGCATGCCGGTGAGATCTGCTGCGCGACGAAACACGGCATAGTCCAGATTGCCGAGCAGGCCGGCCTCTTGCAGGGTGTCGAAGCCAAGTCGCATGCCCTGCTCGATCACCGCGTCCGGCCAGCGCACGTAGCAGTCTTTCAGCAGGGAAACTAGGTCATAGCTCAGCGGCCCGATGACCATGTCCTGGAAGTCGATAAGGGCGAGGTCGCTCTCCTTCGGATTCGTCCCGCCGCACACCATCAGGTTGCGGCTGTGGAAGTCCCGGTGCATCACTCCTTGTGGCTGGGCCAGGTTGCTCGCCGTGAGGCAGGCGAAGGTCTCCGCCAGCAACTGCTGCTCTTCATCACTCAGGGCCAATTGCAAGTGATGTCCCAGCAACCACTCGGGGAAGATGGCATTTTCGCGGGCCATGAAGGCCTCATCGAAGGGCTCGAGCTCTAGCGCCACGGCGCCGAGCCCTGGCAGCAGGGCGATGGCCTTGCCATACCAGGCCAGTACGCTCTCTTCGTTCAGGCAGCCGATAAGCTGGGTATCCCCCAGATCCGTCACCGCCAGCAATCCCTGCTCGTAGTCGACCCCCTTTACCTCGGGGGCCAGCAGCCCCGCATCGTGCAGGGCGGCCGCATTGCGAACGAATTCATGATTTTTTTCGGTTTTCGGATTAGCATCCACCCACACCAGACCGCCGCCCCGGAAGTAGCGGCGGAAACTGGCGTCACCGGAAATAAGCGTCAACGAGAGGTTGGCGTCACCGGAAATCCGGCGAGCCCATTGCAAAAGCAGGGAAGCGCGATCGTGCATGAGTCGGGAACCAAATTGGAAAGCAGCACTTGGCTGTTAGCCCTGGCCGCAATAATGCTTTATCATTGCCGGCTAACATAAAGCAATGACATGCAATGTCAACTCGATGGATCCTGACATAAAATGCATGCCCTGAATCCACCGTTTTTACTACGGATTGCGCGAGCCTTTCACATGACAAAATGGACACTGGGATACTCCTGTCCCATCGCCCTGACCATCAGCCTTGTTCCTGCCCTGAGCCCGCTCATGGCCCAGGCAGCGCCACTCAATGCGCCACCCGCTACCGGGATCCTCGACAGCCTCTGCTATGATTATGTTCCCAAGATAGAGAAGCCCAGTGCGGACCAGGACGCCAATGCCCAGCCCGTCGAGGTGGATGCCGATCGCCTGGAGGCCAAGCAGGGCGGTACCGCCGTCTACGAGGGTGACGTCAAGGTGCGCCAGGGCGTGCGCAAGTTCGACTCCGACTATGCCCAGCTCGACCAGAAGAGCCGGGATGTCATCGCCATCGGCAACATCTATTACAACGATGGCCAGATCACGGTCACCAGCGACAAGACCCTGAAATCCAACCTGGACACCAAGAACTCCGAGCTGGAAGAGGGCAAATATCAGGTCCATGGCTCACCGGTGCGCGGCTTCGCCGAAAAGGTGACCATGACCAACAACAACCAGAACATCACTCTGGAAGGGGCCCAGTACACCACCTGCCCACCGGGCCAGGAGGCCTGGACCCTGAAGGCCGGCAGCATCGACATCGATCAGTCCGAGGTATTCGGGGAGGCCTGGAACGCCAGCCTCTGGCTCTATGACTATCCGGTCTTCTACTTCCCCTATATCAACTTCCCCATCAAGGATGAGCGCAAGACCGGTCTGCTCTACCCGGGCTATACCCAAAGCTCCAAGAACGGCATGGACATCACCCAGCCGTTCTACTGGAACATCGCCCCCAACTACGATGCCACCATCACCTCCCGCTTCATGGACAGACGGGGCCTGATGGAACAGGTCGAGTTCCGCTACATGCCGGACCCGGCCCACGTGGGGAACCTCTACTTCGAGAACCTGGCAGACGACAAGCAGTACGACGAGACGGCCAGCCTCAATCAGCATCTCTCTGATGGTCACCGTTACCTGCTCAGTGCCCGCCACACCTCCATGTTCATGGACAACGCCATGCGGGTGTCGGTGGACTACACCAAGGTACGGGACCAGGACTACAACTACTTCAACGACTTCACCCCCAAGGTGGGGACCCAGGTCGACAACCAGTTGCAGCAATCCCTGAAGGCGGGTTACTACCAGCAGAACTGGAACCTCGATGCCGAGGTACGGACCTACCAGATCCTGCTGGCCAGCGCCCAGCAGCCCCACGAGCTGATGCCGCGCATCAACCACAACTACTACCAGCAGGGAAGCTGGTACGATCTGGCCTGGAATACCGAACTGACCAACTTCGGCTACAACAACGATCAGGCCATCGAGCAGAACAAGGGTGAAGCCTACACCGGCACCCGGGTCTACACGGCCCCCACCCTGACCATCCCCCTCGTTGACGAGGCGGGTTACTTCCTCGACAGCCAGTACAAGCTGATGTACACCCGTTACGACCAGACGGTGCCTGACCAGATGAGCAGCACCTTCACCAATCGTTTCACCCCGAGAGAGGGCGGCGACGTCACCCTGGAAGAGGGGACCATCACCCGGGTACTGCCCTCGTTCCGTCTCAAGGGTGGCATGACCTTCGAGCGGGATCAGCAGTGGTTTGGCGAGGGAGCCAACCAGACCCTGGAGCCTGAATTCCAGTACCTCTATGTGCCCTATAAAGATCAGGACAACATCGGCGTCTATGACTCCACCACCATGCGCCAGGACTACTACAGCCTCTTCAGCGATCGCCGCTTCGCCGGTCTGGACCGCATCAGCGACTCCAACCGGCTCTCCTTGGGGGTCACCACCCGCATTTATGATCCGGCCGGGGATGAACGAATCCGGTTGGCCGTTGCCCAAGCCTTCGACTTCGTGGCGCCCAGGGTCAAGCTTTACAGCAGCGATGAGCTGAGTACCAATACCCGCTCCCCGCTGTCGTTCGAGGGTGACGCCAAGATCAACGAGCAGTGGTATGCCCATGCGGGGGCACAATATGATATGGAACAGCGCCAGATAAGCTCTGCCAACAGCGCCCTGGAGTACCGTCACGAGAAGTTGATCAGTCAGTTGAACCACCGCTTCGTGCGGGATGCCAACTACGACCTCGACCACAAGGGGCAGGTGACGGATCTCAACCAGATCGGCCTGCTGCTGACCACCCCGCTGGACGATCGCTGGCACCTTTATGGCGGCTACTATCAGGAGCTCAATCAGAACGTCAAAGTGGACCGCAAGGTGGGTCTGAAATACGACTCCTGCTGCTGGAGCATCAACTTCAACCTGGAATGGGTCAACACGCCAGACAACGTGAACCTGACCCCGACGTCCGAGCGCAGCCTCGGCATTCAATTTGAAATGAAAGGATTGGGTAGCGTGGGTACCGGCTCCAAGGGCACTTCCCTGGACACCGAAGCACTGCCTTACATTCGTCCGTTTAACCTGCGAGACCAGTAATCGGTCTGGCAAACGCCTTGAGAGATGGATATGAAGAAGACGTTGATTTCCCTGCTGACCGCAGGCCTGTTCGGAGTCATGAGCCAGGGTGCCCTCGCCGCCCCCGAGCTGATGGACAAGGTGCTTGCCGTGGTCAACAAGGATGTGGTGCTGGCCAGTCAGCAGGAGGCCCTGGTGCAAAAGGTCAAGGCCTCCGCCCAGGAGAGCGGCCAGTCCCTGCCCGATGACGTCACCCTGCGCAAGCAGGCGCTGGATCGCCTGATCCAGGAGAGCCTGCAACTGCAACTGGCGGAGCGCCAGGGGCTCAAGATCAGTGACACCCAGCTGGAACAGGCCATTCAGAGCATCGCCGCCGACAACAAGATGAACCTGGAGCAACTGCGCGCCCAACTGGAGCGGGAAGGCCTGACCTACGCCCAGTACCGTGAGGAGGTACGCCGCGAGATCCTGATGAACGAGGTGCGCCGCAGCCAGGTCCGCCGTCGCATCAACATCTCCGATCAGGAGGTCAAGCAGGTGGTCGAGGCCCTGAGCAAACAGGGCCAGCAACAGACGTCATATCATATCGGCCATATCCAGGTCGCGCTGCCGGACAACCCGAATGCCGAGCAGCTCAACGCTGCCAAAGCCAAGATCGAACGCATTCTGGCTTCCCTGAAAGAGGGGGCCGACTTCCGCAAGCTGGCCATTGCCGAGAGTAACGGTCCCAAGGCGCTGGAAGGGGGTGACTGGGGCTGGTTGAGCCCGCAGGAGATGCCCACCCTGATGGCGGAAGCCGTACAAGGGGCCGGCAAGGGTGACATCGTCGGCCCGCTGCGCTCCGGCGCCGGTCTGCACATCATCAAGATCTTCGACACCAAGGGTCAGCAACAGGTCATGCAGACCGAGGTCAAGGCGCGCCACATCCTGATCAAGCCCTCCATCATCCTGAGCGAGGAGAAGGCCAAGGGCACCCTGGACGGCATCCTGCACGACATCAAGAGCGGCAAGGCCAGCTTTGCCAGCATGGCAGAGAAATACTCCGAGGATCCGGGCTCTGCGGTGCAGGGTGGCGAGCTGGGCTGGTCTGATCCCAACGTCTATGTGCCAGAATTCCGCGACATGCTGGGGCGCCTGCAACCGGGCCAGATCAGCGAACCCTTCCGCACCAGCCACGGCTGGCACATCGTGCAGCTCGAGGATCGCCGCAGCCAGGACGCCACCGGCAAGGCCCAGGAGCAACGCGCCTACCAGCTCATCTTCAACCGCCGCTTCGCCGAAGAGTCCCAGGCCTGGCTGGATGAGCTGCGCGACGAAGCCTACATCCAGATCGAACCCAATTGATGGGCGACAAGCAGATGAACAAGGCGCATCCAGGGCACGCCGAGGCACAGCTGAGCTGCCACCGGCTTGCCATCACCCCGGGTGAACCGGCTGGCATAGGCCCGGATCTGGTCCTGCAGATTGCCCAGCGGGCCTGGCCCCATCAGCTGGTGGTGATCGCCGATCCCGCCCTGTTGCGCGAACGGGCCGCCCTGCTGGGGCTGTCCGTCGAGCTTGAACCCTATGACGAAAGCGCCCCCACCCGTCCGCAGCGGGCGGGGACTCTGACCGTCTGCCCCGTGCCGCTCGGCGCCCCCGTGGTGCCAGGCAAGCTGGATGAGGGCAACGGCGCCTATGTGCTGGCTACCTTGCAGCGCGCCTGCGACGGCAACCTGAGCGGCGAATTTGCCGCCGTGGTGACCGGGCCGGTGCACAAGGGGATCATCAACCAGGCGGGCGTCTCGTTCAGCGGTCACACCGAGTTCTTCGCCCAGCAGTCCGACACCGCCGATGTGGTGATGCTGCTGGCCACCGAAGGGCTGAGAGTGGCCCTCGCGACCACCCATATTCCCCTTGCCTATGTGGCCAAGGCCATCACCGAGGATCGCCTTGGCAAGGTGATCCGCATCCTGGATGCGGATCTCAAGCGCAAATTCGGCATCAAACAGCCCCGGATCTATGTCTGCGGCCTCAATCCCCATGCCGGGGAAGGGGGTCATCTGGGCCGTGAAGAGATCGATGTCATCGAACCCGCCCTGGTCGCCCTGCGCCAGGAAGGGATCGATCTGGTCGGCCCGCTGCCGGCCGATACCCTGTTCCAGGACAAATACCTCAAGGATGCGGATGCGGTACTCGCCATGTACCACGATCAGGGGCTGCCCGTGCTCAAGTACAAAGGCTTTGGCAACTCGGTCAACATCACCCTCGGACTTCCCTTCATCCGTACCTCGGTGGACCACGGCACCGCGCTGGATCTGGCAGGCAAGAACCTGGCAGACCCCGGCAGCCTCACCACCGCGATCAACCACGCCATCCAGATGGTAGAGAAAAAAAGATATGAGCAGTAAGGTGCACATGGGCCACACGGCCCGTAAGCGTTTCGGTCAGAACTTCTTGCACGACCGGTATGTGATCGACCAGATAGTGGCCGCCATCAACCCGCAACCGGGTCAGAATCTGGTGGAGATTGGCCCGGGTCTGGCAGCGCTCACCGAGCCGGTCGCCGCCCAGATGGACAAGATGACCGTGGTCGAGCTGGACCGGGATCTGGCGGCACGTCTGCGCGAACACCCGACCCTGAAAGAGAAGCTGACCGTCATCGAAGCCGATGCCATGCGCTTTGACTTCAGCACCCTGATGGGGGAAGGCAAGGGGCCGCTGCGCATCTTCGGCAACCTGCCCTACAACATCTCCACCCCGCTCATCTTCCACCTGTGCGAATTTGCCGACCGGGTGGAGGACATGCACTTCATGCTGCAAAAGGAAGTGGTGTTGCGTCTGGCCGCCGGCCCGGGCAGCAAGGCCTATGGCCGTCTGAGCGTGATGACCCAGTACTACTGTCAGGTAGTGCCGGTGCTGGAAGTGGGCCCGGGCGCCTTCAAGCCGGCGCCGAAGGTGGATTCCGCCGTGGTGCGTCTGATCCCGCACAAGAACCCGACTATCGTCGCGAAAGACATTCGTTGCCTGAACCGGGTCTGCACCGAAGGCTTCGGCCAGCGTCGCAAGACCATTCGCAACAGCTTCTCCAACTTCATCACCGACGCCCAGCTGACCGAGCTTGGCATCGATGGCAACCTGCGCCCGGAGAATCTCTCCCTCGAGCAGTTCGTCACGATCGCCAACTGGCTGGCCGACCAGCAACAGGCCTGATCCCATGACCCAAGCCCGGATAGTGGTCCGCCCCCACCCAAGCTATGTGGCGGGAACCGCAGATCCCTACCATTTTCTCTATCGCATCGAGATTGAGAACCTGGGTCCGGGCACGGTGCAACTGCTGCATCGACGCTGGCTCATTACGGATGCCAATGGCAAGATGCTGGAAGTGGAAGGTCCCGGCGTGGTCGGTGAACAACCCCTGATCGCCCCCGGCGAGACCTTTTCCTACCAGAGTGGCGTTCCCCTCGCCACACCGCTTGGCGTGATGGAAGGCAGCTACATCCTGCAGGATGAATCGGGGCAACAATTCGAAGCCCCCATCGCCCCCTTCACGCTGGCCGTCCCCAACATAATCAACTGAGGTTTCATGGCGAACTGTTTCGTCGGTGATATTCAGGGCTGCTACGACGATTTGCGCCGTCTGCTGGATCTTGCCGAGTTCGACTTCGATAACGACACGCTCTGGCTGTGCGGCGATCTCGTCGCCCGGGGGCCGGACTCCCTCAACACCCTGCGTTTCGTCAAATCACTGGGGCAGCAGGCCGTCACCGTGCTCGGCAACCACGACCTGCACCTGCTGGCGGTGGCCCACGGGGTCGCCCCGCTCAAGAAGAAAGACAAGCTGCAGGCGCTGATGGAGGCGCCGGATCGGGACGAGCTGCTGGAGTGGCTGCGTCACCGTCCCCTGCTGGCAGAACACCCCGACCTGCCCATCATGATGGTGCATGCGGGCCTCTCCCCCGCCTGGGACGCCCACACCGCCCGCAGTTGTGCCCGGGAGGTGGAGAGCCTGCTGCGCGGGGATCAGTACAGCTGGCTGCTGCACAACATGTATGGCGATCAGCCCGACAGCTGGAACGACAACCTGCTGGGCATAGAACGTTACCGCTACATCATCAACAGCTTCACCCGGATGCGCTTTTGCTACTTCGACGGGCGCCTCGACTTCAAATGCAAGAAGGGCCCCACCGAATCGACCCCGGGCCTGCGCCCCTGGTTCGAGCAGCGCGAGCACCATGTGGATGACCCCATCCTGGTCTTCGGCCACTGGGCGGCCCTGATGGGCAACACCGGCAAATCCGATATCAAGGGACTCGACACCGGGTGCGTCTGGGGCAACAGCCTCACCCTGTGGCGCTACGAGGACGACGCCCTGATCGCCACCCCCTGCCCGGCCTATGCCAAGTAGAGCGGCTCTCTGCGGAACAAGGGAATGATCCGCCGTTGAGAGGAGAGCAATGCCCTCTCCTGCGAAATGGAGCTGAAAACAGAACGGGCCCGGCAATGCCGGGCCCGTTTTTTCATGATGAGCGGATCAGAGCCTGCGCCCCAGCCGTTTCTCGACCTGGCGCCGCTCCCATTCCGGGCCAAACAGCTTGAAGGGCTGAAACAGGTTGATGGCGTGGGAAGCCAGCCCCAGCCCCCATCCCAGCATGGGCCACCAGGCCCAGATATAGTCCGGGTTGCTCAGGTAGTTGATGACAAACAGCCCCCCTATCACCAGCACATAGCTCATGAGGTGGCCATAGAAGCCCCTGAGCCCCTCCACGAACTTCATCGCCTCCCGCTCATCCCGCGCCACCTGCACGCGTCCCCGATCTTCGCCCTCATTCCCTTTCATCTCGCTCTCCTGCAGTTGGGTCACATCGAGCTCGAAGACGGCGGCCAGGGCCTTGAGGGATTCCAGTCCGGGTTGTTGTCCCTGCTCTATTCGCTGAATGGTGCGAACGCTCAGGCCAGTGAGGGTCGCCAGCTGTTCCTGGGACCATCCCCGTTGCAATCTCAACTTCCTGACGATCATCTTGCGCTCCTTGTGGTGATTGACAGGGCCAGCATAGGGAAAGGGGATGAGAGGCGACACGACAGATGGCCGACACTCACCTGACTTCCTTTAAAAATCAAAATCTTACTACCACGCAATCGTGGCTCTTGCTCCCCGAGCAGCCAGGCTTGGCGTGCCGCTGGCGGCCAGGCGTCACGGGGGGTTACAACCCCTGCATCAGCTCGGCACCAATCTCGAAGGAGCGCAGGCGCGCCTGATGATCGACGATGGGGCCGTTGAACATCAGCTCGTCCGCTCCAGTCTCTGCCAGCAGAGCCTTGAGGCCGTGGCGTACCCGATCCGGCTCCCCCACCAGGGAGCGAGCCAGGGTCTGCTCCATCGCCATCAATTCGCGGGGAGACCACTCATCCCCCAGCGTCTGCACCGGCAGTGGCAGCTTGCCGGCATCCCCCCGGTAAAGACGCAGGAACTGCTGCTGCAGGGTGGTGAACAGGAAGCGGGCCTCACGATCGGTGTCGGCGGCGATCAGATTGACGCACACCACCGCATGGGGTTTGGGCCAGCGGGCAGAGGGACGGTATTGGGTACGGTAGATCTCCAGCGCCTGCAGCAACATGGCGGGAGCGAAGTGGGAAGCAAAGCCGAACGGCAACCCCATGGCCGCTGCCAGTTGGGCACTGTAGAGGCTGGATCCCAGCAGCCAGATGGGCACATGGAGTCCCTGACCCGGCACCGCCTGCACGGCGCCGACCTCGTCGCCAAAATAACTCATCAGTTCGCGCACATCCGCCGGGAAGTCATCCACCTCGCCGCTGCGCTGGCGGCGCAGCGCCTGCATGGTGCGCTGATCGCTGCCAGGGGCGCGGCCCAGGCCGAGATCGATGCGATCCGGATAGAGGGAACTCAGCGTACCGAACTGCTCCGCAATGACCAGGGGGGAGTGGTTCGGCAACATGATGCCGCCAGCCCCGAGCCGCAACGTCGTGGTGCCCCCGGCCAGGTGGCCAATCAACACCGCTGTGGCGGCGCTGGCAATGCCCGGCATGTTGTGGTGCTCCGCCAGCCAGTAGCGATGGTAACCCCAGCGCTCCGCATGGCGAGCCAGATCCAGCGAGTGGCGAAACGACTCGGCCGGCAGACCACCTTCGGGAACGGGCACCAGATCCAGCACGGAATAGGGGACGACAGACATGGGACACTCCATTGGTTCACAGGGCGTTTATCAGGGGAGCAATGTAGCACGAGATATCTGAACGAATCATCTCACCACAGGGCAAGGGCGCAGCGCGAAGGCTGGCTGTTGATTTGGGGCTGAAGAGCGCAAGATCGAGTCCTAGGCTTTTTGTCATCCAGCAAGCCTCAGAGATCCCCTCATTTTTAGAGACTCAAATAATTCCAAGTGTGCGGGTATATAAGCGGTGTTGCTTCAGGTAGTAGATAAATTTACCCATCAACAAGACCGCATTGGCTTCTTTCATTTTAGGCAGCAACTGGTAATAAATGACCCCTTGCCGAAAGAACGAATAGGTTCGGCTCTTGCTGGTATTGACCTTGATCGTTCTCTCTAGACCGACACTGTCTCCAGCCTTACCCAGCAGCGTCAGCAAGACGATGGCCAAGGCACTGAACAAAAACAGTCGGTCACGCCGGACCGGATTACTGATGTGCACATCTCCCATACCCATGCCGAATTTGTAATCTTTGATATCCCGAAAACTGGTCTCGATACCCCAGCGCTGGCCGTATAGTTGCAACGCCTTGGCGGCACTCAGATCGGTCCGGTTACTGGCCAGAAACCACGCGTCTTTCATGCCACTCTTGTGACAACAATAGACCCGCTCGACAGGCTGTCGTTGCCCAGTGAGCTCCACCTCCTTGAGGGTTCGGGTGCGCCCGGTCGGCGTTAGCCAGTCGCGGGCGGGAACCTGCTCTCCACCAGAGTAACCAACCAAAATATTTCCTTTAAATCTAATGATATAGGCAAAGCCTAGCTCTTGTTCCAGGCGCTCGAACAGCTCCATGTAACCAAACCCACGGTCAGCGACTACCGTCACGAAGATACCTTCTGGCAGGGTCTGCTTGAGTTTGGTGAGCAGCTCTTTCTCATGGGCATTGCGTTGCCCTTTGAGCAACGATTTTCGATGGGTTTTCCACAGCAGCGGAGTACTGCGGCCATGGTTGGTTTGCAGGCTGATAACCAAGGTGCTGTGATCATCGGCATCGAATTCGGTCCAGTCCATGGATACCACGATCTCGGTGCGTTCACCGACCACATAGGGAACCCAATCGTCAAAGAGGCTCCAGACGTTGAGCTTGGTGTTAGTGAGCAGGCGGTCCACCTGTTTCACCGCATGTTTGCGCTCGAGACCATTGGCCAAGGAGAGACCATTCCCGATGGCGTGGATGGCCAGCGAACCGGATTCGATAACCCCGAGGGTTGCATTGGCCAGGGAAAGAACACGCTTGGCATGCATGTCCTGTCCAAATATCTCGTTGATGTGGTTGAGGATTAGATCGTGGTTAAACATGGCGATTATCTGTCGGGTATTAGCTGGTCAAGGATGGCGATCATACCTCAGAAGCCGCGCCACGCCTCGCTCATACGAGGGGATGGTTAAG
>NZ_JBFOCK010000019.1:0-27805 GCF_040907765.1 Aeromonas sp. s9 | reverse complement strand
TGGAACAGGTCGTAGACCACCTCCGCCTGCGGGCAGTGTTGCTTCACCTCCAGGTCGAACGCCGTGTTCATGTCCATCGCCACCGCCTCAATCTGCTGGCATCGCTCGCCGAGCTGCTCGAAGAAGGGACGGATAGCGGCCCGACTGTTGCCGTGCCCCACCCACAGGACGCGGGTTCGCTCGGCATCCATGATCACGGTGGCATAGCGGTGTCCCTTGTGCAGGGCAAACTCATCCATCACCAGCCGCCGCACCTCCCCAAGTTCGATGGTGCCCACACTAGTCTGCAAACGGCGCTTGTCGATCTCCTTGATGGTGTGCCAACCGACCCCGGTGAGCTGGCTGACATGGCGGATGGGGAGGTACTGAACGAGCGCTTCAATCCAGCACTGCATGCGCCGGGTGAGGCGGGAGCCAGAGGGGAGCCAGTCGATATGTTCACTGACGCGACCACAGCGCAGACAGTCGACGCGGCGAACAGGCAGTTGTAACCAGACTTGTCGGTCAAATAGGTCTCGCTCACGCACCCGGCGGATACGTTGGTCGTGGATCAATGGCGTGGGTTGCAGGCATCGGCGACAACGGGGCAAGAAGTCGGCGCGAGGCTCAAGGGTAAACAGGGTGTGATGGTTGGCAGAAAGCGCTTGGGCGATGACGGTATAACCTGGCCAGAAGGAGGTAATATCAATATGATGCACGGCGACAGCAGGGTGATGGTGGTGGTGTGTTTGGCGACAACCAGTTTACCAGCACCCTGTCTGTCAACTTCCACTTTCCCAGGATCCCGCGAAGAACCTTTTGTTATCCATGAGGGGGCGGATGCGCAATCAGCCCTGACGAGCCTTGAACCTGGGATTGCTCTTGCAGATGACGAACAGCTTGCCGCGTCGACGCACGATCTGGCAGTCCGGGTGACGCGACTTGGCGGATTTCAGGGAGGCGAGGACTTTCATTGTTTCTCTTTTCCTTTGCTGAAGAACTGACCGAATCGCTGGCCGAAGCGAGCGACCTGACCTTCCTTGCCGACCTGCTTCTGTTTGCCGGTATAGAAGGGGTGGGACGCGCTGGAGACATCCAGCGTCACATAGGGGTAGGTGTTGCCATCTTCCCACTCTCTGGTGCGATCGGTGGCCAGCGTGGAGCCGATCAGAAAGTAGGTATTGCTGGCGAGATCGTGGAACAGAACCTTGCGGTATTCAGGGTGAATATGGGGGCGCATGATTGCCTCTTTTGTTATGTTATAACAAGAGGTGGATAATGCGATGGATGAGAATCAATATCAACTGTTTTTTCCATGATGACAGCGATGGGGGAAAATCGGGGCCGTTCGGCTGCACATCGTCAGCAAGAAGGCATGAGCGGTGAGGGCTTATGTGCAGCCACCATCTTTACTTTTCAAATTTACTGTATAAAAATACAGTAAATTATCATGGAGACGTACCCTATGCGCCTGGAAATCATCATCGACAGAAAACACCAGATCCCCACCTCGACCATGGAGGCCTTGCGCCAGGAGCTGCTCAAGCAACTGGGTGAGCGCTTTCCCGATCTGCATGTGCGGGTGGCACCGGGTAGTGCCATGGCTCTGACGGTCAGTCGCGCCAGCAAGGAAGACAAGGAGCTGGCCGAAGCCATGGTGCAGGAGGTGTGGGAAAACGCTGATAGCTGGATGCCGGAAGAAGAGGCTCTGGAGGCCTGAAGATAAGCTCTCAGCGGCAAACATCGTCGTGATCCGCCAGGGCGCGAGGAGGAACCTCCAGCCGGATGATGATCCCTGTACCGGCTTTGCCGAACCGCTCTTCAAAACACGCAGCCATGGGCTGCGTGTTGCGTTGATGGGGTAAGCGCATGACCATGAAGGCGAAAGAGTAATGTCTCTGGCTGCGCTCAGAGTCCCGCCCAACGCTTGAGGCTGTCGACTTGCACCCGTTGGGTGGCTTGTGCGATGTCGCCATTGGCACGCAGTGCCTTGAGGGCGGTGGGGAGCGCCGCGCGGACCTCGTCTGACGTCATACCCGGTTGCAATGCCGGGTGGTAGGCAAGCTTGAGCAACACGTAGTCGAGCCCGGTCAGAAAGCTGTCGATGCTGCTGTCATTGAAGATGGAGGGGAACACCTTGTCCGAGTCGTTGGGCAGCCCCATCACCTGGCTCAACTCTTCCACTACGCAATCCAGAAAACGGCCCTTTGCCCGGCTGTAATCCACCGGAATGATGATGGTGGCACGGGTGATCTCGTAGCGAGCGTTGGTGGCGAAATTGGCCAGGCAAATCCCCTCCTTGAGGGCGATGCGCACCGACTCGTCCTGGCGCATGGTGCGCGCAGCCCAGCTCGCCATCTGTTTGTGCCGGGTCATGATGAGGGTGAGATTGGGGTTGTCGTTGACAATCTCGATGGGGTGACCGGTGATCCTGCTCAGGTGACGGGTCTGTACCTTGACGACCTCGGCCTGCAGCGGCTTGTCGCCGAATTCGTTGACGAGCTTGAGACGCACGGGGCCCGGCCAGCGGGAGAAGTGCTCCTGTTGTTCATGGCCATACTCCCGTTTCATGGCGATTTCCATGAAGCTCTGGACAAGGTAGTCATCACGCTGCCAGCGTTCGGTGGCCGACAGCGGCAGGGAGAAGAGCCAGAGCATCAGCCCCGGGAGCAACCAGTGCCCATGGCGAACGGGCTGGACAGGTGTGTGCCATGGGCGCATCTTGCCTCCTTGCAAGGGGATCAGCGGGCGGTACGCTCGATATCACGCCAGGTGAGCCAGAGCCTGAGATCGAACTCCAGTTGATGATAGTCCGGTTCCATGTGCTGGCAGAGCTGGTAGAAAGCCTTGTTGTGATCCTTCTCCTTCAGGTGGGCCAGCTCATGCACCACTATCATCTTGAGAAAGGCGGGATGGGCCTCCTTGAACAGGGCGGCGATGCGGATCTCGTTCTTGGCCTTGAGCTTGCTGCCTTGCACCCGGCTGACATAGGTGTGCAGTCCCAGGGCATCCTTGATCACGTTGATCTTGCCGTCGAAGATCACCTTGGAAAGCGGCGCGGAGCTTTTCAGGTAGCGGTTCTTCAGCTCCATGGTATAGGCGAGCAGCGCCTTGTCGCTCTGGACGAGGTGGGTTTGCGGGTAGCGCTTGGCCAGCATCTCGCCGAGTTTGCCCGCCGCAATCAACTGCTGTACATGAGCCTTGAGTGGCTCCGGATAGCCCCCCAGATAAGTCAGCTCCGCCATGATTCTTCCCTCTGCCGCAAAAAAGAGCGCCATTGTAGTCAGGATGGGGCCCCTTGAACATGGTCGGCCCCCCTCTTTATGACGACAACGAAAAGGGGCCATCACCAGATGGCCCCTTCTGTGTGCCTGATTAGCGGCGCCGGTACAGGCCCGGGTCCACCTCTTCATACTGGCCTGCCAGATACTGGTAGAAGGCAAGGTGGGAGGGGGAGGTCGGAGTCTTGAGCTCCTGTGCCACCCGCTCCGGTTTGGCGATGATGAATTTGGGGTGTTGGCGCTGGATGTCAGCCAGCACCCGCTCGCGCACATCGTAGGGCGGGTTGACGTTGGCAAAGAACAGATAGGCGGAGGCCGGCTGGCGATCGGTCCAGAGGTAGTATTGCGGCTGGATGCCATCGACCCAGATCTTGTCGGTGGGCGCCGTCTCGGCCAGGATACGATCGACCCTGACCTGGGCGGGGGGATTGAACGGCCTGCCCTTGAGATTGCCTTCCCAGGCGTTGTTGACCAGCAGTACCAGCATGGCCAGCGAGGCGAGCCAGGGGGTGGCGCTTCGCACGTCCCAGGCGCGCCAGAGCGGGACCAGAATGAGCACGGGCAAGGCCCACAGCAGGCTGTTGCCGAGCACCTCGCGCACCCGCTCCAGAGACCACTCCTTGGTGCTCCAGCCGTAACCGAGCTGCTGGGCCAGCAGCCAGCTGGCGGTCAGTACCACCAGAGAGATGCAGAGCAGCCCCAGGGCATCGGATCGCTGCTCGCTTCTGTCCAGCAGGCAGGCGAGCGGCAGCAGGCCAAGCTGCAGATAGAGCACGTCATAGTGATCGAACACATGTCCGGAGACCGAGTTGGCGATCAGGGTGAACAGCACCCCCAGGAGGGTGGCGCACAGCGCGGGGAGATACCACTCCTGGCGGCGCCCGAGCATCAGGACGAGGAAGGCGGGCAGCAGCATGATGAGGCCGGTGCGCAGCAGACCGACGGCGCCCACCTCAGGAGAGAAGCCGTTGCCGTAGCTCCCTTCAAAGAAGATGCCGAAGGCGTAGTATTTGAACTCGGCCAGCACGTCGTGGTGCTGGAAGTAGGCATAGAGCGGGCCGCCGACGAGAGCCAGTCCAAGCAGGCTGGAAAAGAGCAGGGCAAAGGCGCAGCGCCACTGCTCGCGCAGGCACCAGTGACAGAAGAGCACCAGATACCAGGCCCCCCAGAAGGCGCCGTTGTTGGTGCGCATCCAGGCCACGATGGCGAAGGTGAGTGCGGCGACCAGGGCCGGTCCCCAGCTGAATCGCTTGTCCAGCAGCAAGGTGATGAAAGCCCACTGGGCGATGAGGGCCAGATGGAATGTCCAGTCCTCGGTCATGTTGCCGTAGTAGTAGCGAGTGCTGTAGAGCGCCAGCAGGGCCAGCATGCTGCCAAGTCGCGCCCGCACCGAGAGCCCGAGCTGCGAAAAAGCCTGCCAGCTCGCCATGAGGCCCAGCCAGCAGAGCACCCACTCCAGCAGCCAGATCCCGAAGAAGCCACCAAGGCCATAACCCAGTGCATCGAGGGCGAAGATCATGGGACCCTTGATGTCGATCATGTCCCGATAGAGTACGCCCCCCTCGCTCCACATCTTGCCCATCACCGCAAACAGGGAGGCATCAAATCCCGGGGCCATGCCGTGGAACAGCGGATTGCGCAGACAGAACAGCAGAGCCATCAGGGCGGTGAGCAAGATGACCGACGGCCTGCTCCCGGGATTGTGGCGGTGCGGGGTAAAGCGGATGGCGTGATTCATGGGTGACCTGTTCCTGCGGGAAAGACTGAAAAAGCGGGCTTATCTTGCCGAGCCGGGCTGCACGATGCAATGGAAGAAGTGTAGGCACCTGAAATAATTCGTAAAAGTATCGTTTTCACGCCTCTGGCTGCATTGGCGGGCCCCATCACAAGACAGGGCAGGCGCAGTCGGGCGTCACAGCCTGAGGTTGCATGGTAGGGGGCCTGCGCCTGGGAGCGGACCAGGATTCCCCTATGCGGCGAAAAGGCAGCACCGACCCGGGATGGGCCGGTACCAGATTCACTGGCCGTGATACTCCACCAGGGCCGGCAGGGTGCTGAGCTCCGGCAGGTGGCGTGCCCAGCGCAGGAAGGCATCCGCCAGGGTGATGCCGAGCTCCTGATTGTGCTGGGTCAGGGTGCGGGCAAGGGCCGTGTAGCCCTCCTTGCCGGAGGCGGTATAGGCACTGGAGACCCCGCGATAGATGGCATCCGGCTCGACGTGCAGCCACTGACCCGGGCTGGCTTCCCATTCCAGGCGAGTGATCCTCTCCCCTTTGGGCCTGTCGGCCTGATAGCAGAAGCGCACCCCGGCGGTGTAGGGGAAGCTGCCGCTGCCATTGCCCGTCACCCCGTTGTTGGTGGCGTTGTCGATGGCCCCCTCCAGTGCTTCGGCCAGTTCATGGCCGTGCACCCGGTAGAGGGTAAGGGGAATGGCAAAGGGCAGCAGGCGTCCGGCAACGTCTGCTTCGGTCAGGGGGCCGGGCTCGAGGGAGCAGCGCACGCCCCCGGCATTGTGCAGGGCAAAGTCCACCTGACCCACCTGTTCGCGGGCACTGGCCAGCATGGCGCTCGCTACCAGGGGGGCGACCTGGCTGCCGGCGGGCTGGGTGGCATCGGGCAGCCGCTGATGGTGCAGTGGCCCGGCGAGGCGGGTCACGATGCGGCGGGTCATGGTCTCGAGCTCGGGGCGATAACGCCGGGCCAGATGCAGCTCGAGCTCGGGGGCCGGTTCGCAGAAGTGCAGCCCCGCAGGAGGCGGGGAAGCAAAGGGCCAGGGATCCCAGGGTAACCACTCCAGCTGGCCGCGGCTTTGGCACACGCGTCCCTGCTCGTCGAAGGTTAGTTCGCACACCCCGAGACAGAGGGCGCTGTGGGCGGCGTGCAGGATGGCCACCCCGTTCACCATGAGGGGATAGCTGCCTTCGCTGTCGAGCCCGAGCGGCGCCAGATACCCCAGCAGGCTGTGGGTGTGCCCGCCGACGATGAGGCTGAGCTCGGGGAAGCGGGTCGCCAGTCGCTTGTCCTGCTCCAGACCCAGGTGGCTCAGCAATATGATGTGGTTGATCCCCTCGGCCTTGATCTCTTCGAGGGCGCGGCTCAAGGTTTCTTCGATACCGTGGAAACGGGTGTGGGGATCGGGGCTCGCGATGGCGGCCATCTGCGGCAGCGTTATGCCGAGCAGGGCGAAGGGCACGTCGTCGATGACGCGCTTGTGCCAGGGGCGGCTCGCGTCAAACAGCTGCGGCAGTCCCTGCAGCCGCAGCGGGGCATCGGCGGGCTCCTGACGGTTGTCGATGTTGGCGGCGAGCACCGGGAAATCGAGCTGGCGCAAAAACTCCACCAGCGGCCCGTTGCCCAGATCGAATTCGTGGTTGCCGATCACCATGGCATCCGGTCGCAAGAGGGCCAGCAGGTCCGCATTGGCCCGCCCTTTGAAGCGGTTGAAGTAAAGTGACCCCTGGAAGGTATCGCCGCCATGCAGCAGCAGGCAGGTCTGGCCGGCTGCCTCGGCCTGTTGGCGCAGGGCGGTGAGCCGGGTCAGGATGCGACCATAGCCGCCGCACTGGGTGCGCCATTCGGACTTGCCATCGGGGGAGAAGCGCATGGGAGCGCCATCGAAATGGGAGTGGCAGTCGCTGAAGTGGGCAAGTTGAACCGTCATACTCAAGGCTCGGTCCTCCTTAGGAAAAAAGAGCACCGAGTCTACTGCATGGGGTGGGGGGGATACCAGCCCGGCGGCAGCCGGGCCGGTAAAGAGTCAGGCGGGAACCATGATCTGGGTGGCGAGGATCACTACCAGCAGGCCGACGGCCACCGGCAGCGAGGTACGTTTGACCACCTCGAACGGAGAGAGATTGCCCATCCCCGCACAGGCGACCACCACCCCGGAGACCGGCGAGATGGTGCGGCCGAGGTTGGATGCCTGCAGCATGGGGATCACCAGATAGGCCGGGTTGACGCCGAGGCTGGTGGCCAAATGGGGGATGAGCTCCACGAAGGCGTAGAAGGGGGCGTTGCCGGAACCCGTGGTGAAGGCCGCCAGGGTGGTGATGACCACCAGCACCAGCATGATGACGATGCCGCCGGTACCGAAGCTCTGGGCCAGATCCAGGAGGTTGGCGATGAAACCAAGCCCCATCAGACCCTGGGCAAAGACCCCGGCACCCACCAGCAGCATCACCACGCCGGCGAAAGCGTCGGCCATGTTGCGCCAGCACACCTGCAGCCCGTCCAGCAGCTCGCGGCCGTTGCGCTTGCGCACCAGCTCCAGCAGGGCGGCCAGCACCAGGCAGATGACGATGATGGTGACGATGTCGAGCTTGGGCCCCAGTTTGCCGTCAAACAGCAGCACACCGATGATGGGGGTGAAGGGCAGGATGGCGTAGAAGCCGGGGGCGTCGGTGACGAGATCGCTCGGGGCGACCGCGGCGTTGTGCTCCCCGGCCTTCTGATCCAGATAACGCTGCCAGAAGAAGTGGGTCACCGCCATGGCGGCGATGGCCACCAGGGAAATGGGCAGGGTCAGCTTGAAGGCAAACTCGATGAGCTCCATGTTCGCGGCCTGGGCTGCCATCACCACGTCCCCCGAGGTGGGGGAGAGGATGATGGCGGCCGGCGAGGCGCACACCGCCGCCGCCGCGCCACGGGAGATCCCCATGTTGACCATCAGCGGGAAGAGGGTGGCCATCAGCAGAACCCCGAGGCCGGTCGCGGAGCTCACCGCCAGCGACATGGCGCAGGCGACCAGATAGGCGGCCACCAGCAGGATGTAGGGGGACTTGATGACACCGAGGGGTTTGCTCGCGAGCTTCACCAGTATGGTGTTGGCGCCGATGTGGCTCATGTAGCCGGCAAAGCCGCACAGCACCATGATGAGCATGCCGAGGCCACCCCCCCTGTCGACCAGCAGGAAGCGCACGTATTCGAAGATGTCGGTGGCCATGTGGCCGGTGGAGGGGACGCTCGCCGGCAGCACCGCCTTGCCCATCAGGGCGGTGATCGCCAGCAGCAGCAGGCCGCCGCTGAGCAGTACCCCGGTGGCGGAGTAGCCCTTGAAGATGTAGCGACCCACGGCCAGGGTGACCAGGGTGCCGATCAGGAGTTCTATCATAAAACCTTCCCAAGAGTTGAAATGAGGGGGTGGCCTGCCAGGGCTCACCAGAGGGTTGCGCTGGACTATCCGGCATCGGCCAACAAAAACACTGTGGATATTACCCACTAAGGAGTGTTTCACCATCCGTTCGATGGCAGCTTGTGATCTCGACTGCAAATCCCCGCCTGAGCCGGGGTGATGACTCGCACGTTTGCAGCAACCGGGTGCCAAGAGCGGATGACAGGGGGCTGGATCAGGGGTAATCTCCCAATCGGGTTATTAATTCATTGATTATTAATTGAAATTAAGCCGGGACTCACAAGGAGCAAAGCCGCGGACAGATGGGACTCTTCAGCAAGACAGGGGTGACGGTGGCCCTCATTTATGCCGCCTCAATCGGTGCTGTACCTTCCCACTATGCCGGTGTGAAGGTCGCCCCCGATATCAAGGTCGACTTCCAGTTCTATCGGGTCTCCGGGGCCGATGTGGGGGCCGTGATGCGCCAGATCACCGCCTTGTCGCCCACCCAGGCGGACGGGCACATCGGCAAGGCCAGTTATCAGCTCTCCTGGCAGTTGCAGACGAAGGCGACGGCGACACGCTGCGAGCTGGAGCAGGCCAGCGTTCGTGCGCGCATCCAGGTCAGGGTCCCCAACTGGATGGACAAGTCCCGTGCGCCCGCGAAGGAGCGCCAGAAGTGGGACAAGCTGGTGGCCGCCATGTTTGACTACGAGAGCCGTCACAAGGATATCCTGCTGGAGAGCGTGAGCCAGCTTGGCACGCGCCTCGCCCAGTTGCCGGTGACCCGGGATTGCCCAACCCTGGAGCATCAGGGCTGGCAGGCAGGGCAGGCGGTGCTGGAGGCCACCCGGGCGCGGTTCGACACCCTGGCCAGCCAGACCGATCAGGGGCGCAAGCTGGGGGTCGTCTGGCCCAGGGCTGGCTGATGACACGTGTACAGGCCCATGGCCGCTCATGGGAAACATAAAAAACGGGCTGACTGAGCCCGTTTTTTGTTGGTGCGCCAAATGGTGTGGAGGCGGGCAGCCCCGGCTCCTGGGGAGTTAGTCGCGCAGTGGCTTGCCCTTGCGCAGTCTTCGCACCCAGTAGCGGGCGGGATGGATCGCCTCCAGCAGATCGGAGGCCAGCGGCAGGGGATCGCCGCAGATCTCGCTGGCGACCAGCTCGCCGCACAGGGGCGCCGAGCACAGACCTCGGGAGCCGAGCGCCCCCAGCACGTAGAGGCCGGCGTGCAGGGGCAGCGCGCTCTGCTGATCCGCGGGGGCGTTGACGTCATGATCCGCCAGCGCCGTCAACCGGGCGACGGGTCCGGCGACCGGCAGGTGATCCCGGCTGGCGCAGCGCACCCCGACGCGGGCCTGAGCGCCGCTCACATCCACCTCGGCGGGCCAGCGCTGCTGGGGCACACAGGCTTGCAGCCGTGCCCTGTTCTGCTCCTGCTCGTCGGCGCGGTAGGCAAGGTCGGTCTGGTTGCGGCCATAGCTGGCCCCGATACAGTGCGCGCCGTTGTGGGCCGGGGTGAGGTAGCCATCGTAGCAGAGCACGGTCTTGAGCTGGCTCAAGCCAGCCGTGGTCGGCACATGGCTCACCTGGCCGCGCACCGGATAGAGGGGCAGCTCGGCAAAGGGGAGAAGGGCTGGCAACTGATGCCCGGCTGCCACCACCAGATTGGGGGCGTGCCACTGGCGGCCATCCCGGCTCTCCAGGTGCCAGCCATCGACCTCTTCGGCAATGTGGGTTACAGCGGCATTGAACTCCACCTCCAGCCGCCCGCTGGCCTGCGCCTCCCTGATGGCGGCGCGGGTGAGATCCGCCGGACAGAGCCAGCCCCCCAGGGGATAGCTCACACCATCCGCATCGCAGGGCAGGCCGACCACCTGCTCAACCTCCGCTGCCGAGAGTGGGTGCATCAGCTCAGGGGGGAAGGGGCCCTGGCTCATCTTGGCAAGCTTGGCGGCGGATTTGTCGTCGTAGCCGAGTTGGGTGACGCCACACAGCGAGAAGGCGACGGGGTGGTGCTTTGCCAAAGCCAGCAGCCGGTTTCTGGCAAAGCCGAAGGCCAGCGAATAGAAGCGCGACAGGGCATCGTGCTCGCCGTTGAGCAGGGGGTAGAGGGCTCCTTGTCGATTGCCGGAAGCGCCGCTGGCCGGTTCGCCGTCTTCGCACAGCAAGGTGACGTGCCGACCCCGCTCCACCAGAGAGAGCGCCGTCATGGCGGAAGCGATGCCGCCACCGATGATGAGCACCTCTCCCTCCCGCCCTGCGGGGCGGGCATACCAGGGGGCGATGCTCTGCTGCGGCACTTTGCCTTCCCGAACACCCGCCAGCATCTCCCGCTTGCTGCCGTGGCCCTTCACCTTCTTCATGGCAAAGCCGGCGGCAATCAGCCCCCGTCGCACGAAACCGGCGCAGGTAAAGGTCGAGAGGGTGGCATCGGGGCGGGCGAGGCGAGCGAGATCGTCGAAGAGATCCTGGGTCCACATCTCTGGGTTCTTGGCAGGGGAGAAACCGTCCAGATACCAGGCGTCCACCAGACCAGTTGCCGGATGGGGCACCTGGGGCAGCATCTCCTTGATGTCGCCAAACCAGAGATCGAGGCGGATGCGGCCATCGGCAAAGAGCAGGCGATGGCAGCCGGAGACCGGCAGCGGCCACTGGTCAATCAGGTCCTGGCTCAGGTGGGAGAGCTCGGGCCAGGCGGCCAGGGCCTTGCGCAGATCGGCCTGGGTAAGGGGGTATTTCTCGACGCTGATGAAGTGCAGCCGGGATCCGTTGCCGGACAGGGGGGCCTGTTCCAGAAAGGCGGCCATTGTGGCCAGAAAGTTAAGTCCTGTACCGAAACCTGTTTCACCAATCACGAAACTGTCACTATCGTGGTGCGAAAATCGCTCTGGCAGTCGATTTTGCTGCAAAAAGACGTAGCGGGTTTCACTTAGACCGTTATCATTGGAAAAGTACACATCCCCGAACTCACTGGAGACTGGAGTTCCCGCTTCGTTCCAGTCCAATCGGGCATGATGTAAGGATGTTTGACTCACGTTTTCCTCGGCTCGCGTCACAAAATCGCGGGCATTCTACGTGAAAGCAGACCAGTTTGGCAGCCGAAAGCGGGTAGACTCGGTGCCAGTTTTTCCAGACGAGATGAATTAATGAGAAGAGCAGTGATCACCGGTATCGGCGTCATCTCCAGTATCGGCAACAACAAGGAAGAGGTGCTGGCCTCCCTGAAAGCAGGCAAATCCGGCATCACCTATTCCGAGCAGTTCGAGCAGTACAACCTGCGCAGCCGTGTCTGGGGTAACATCAAACTCGATCCGTCTGAACTGATCGACCGTAAAGTCATGCGTTTCATGGGTGACGCTGCGGCCTACGCCTACCTCTCCATGCAGCAGGCCATCGAAGATGCCGGCCTGCCGGAAGAGATGGTCTCCAACGAGCGTACCGGCATCGTGACCGGTTCCGGCGGCGCCTCCGGCAAGAACACCTCCGAGTCTGCCGATATCGCCCGTGAAAAGGGCGTCAAGCGGGTGGGTCCCTACATGGTGCCGCGTACCATGTCCTCCACCACCTCCGCCTGTCTTGCCACCCCGTTCAAGATAAAAGGTGTCAACTACACCATCAGCTCCGCCTGTGCGACCTCTGCCCATTGCATCGGTCACGCCCTGGAACTGATCCAGCTTGGCAAGCAGGACATCATCTTTGCCGGTGGCGGCGAGGAGCTGGACTGGTCTTCCACCATCCAGTTCGACGCCATGGGCGCGCTCTCCACCAAGTACAACGACAACCCGGAAAAAGCGTCCCGCACCTATGATGCGGACCGCGACGGCTTCGTCATCTCCGGTGGTGGCGGCATTCTGGTGGTCGAGGAGCTGGAACACGCCCTGGCCCGTGGTGCCCACATCTACGCCGAAATCACCGGTTACGGTGCGACCTCCGACGGCTACGACATGGTGGCCCCGAGCGGTGAAGGCGCCGTGCGTTGCATGAAGATGGCGATGCAGGGTGTCGGCAAGGTGGACTACATCAACACTCACGGTACCTCTACTCCGGTTGGTGACACCAAGGAGCTGGAAGCCATTCAGACCCTGTTTGGCAGCAATGCCCCCAAGCTCTCCGCCACCAAGGCGATGACCGGCCATGCCCTGGGCGCCGCCGGCGTGCACGAGGCCGTCTACTCCCTGCTGATGATGGAACACGGCTTCATCGCCCCCAGCATCAACATCGAGAATCTGGACGAGAAAGCCGTGGGCCTGCCCATCGTGCGTGAATACGAAGCGGCCGACCTCAATACCGTCATGTCCAACAGCTTCGGCTTTGGCGGGACCAACGCCTCTCTGGTGTTCAGCAAGTTCAAGGCTTGATCTCCCCGTCGGGAGCACAACGCGGAATAGAAAAAGGCGCCGAAAGGCGCCTTTTTTATTGAACTCTTTTTATTGAATTCTTTTTATTGAACTCTGCTGATGGTTCCCGGTTTGGGTCCGCTGTCTGCCAGGGGCAACCGCATATAGACAGCCCCGTCACCATACTCCACCAGCGATTTGCCGGTGTCGGCGGGCACAAACCCCTGCTTGCGCCAGAAGGCGGGGGCATCCTGAACCGCCACCAGGCCTGCATGGCGATATCCTGCATGGCTCGCGAAAGCGAGCGCCCTTGCCAGCAGTCGCTGTCCGATACCCAGGCCGCGTGCCTTGCTCGAGACAGCGAGATCGTGCAGATAGAACTCGTCGTGGCCGGCCAGCGCCTTCATCGGCACCGAGAGGGGCGGGGGCTGGTGGGCACGCCAGGGGTGGCAGAGCAGGTAACCCAGCACCTTGCCCTGACGCTCGGCCACCCAGCAGCAGGCGGGGGCCAGCTCGGTCTTGTTCTGCATCACCTCGAGGGGCTCGGGTTCGAACTGGTGATAACACTCGTGCTGGATGGCCATGATGGCGGGCCAGTCTGGCGTGCGGATGGTGCGGATGGTGATCATGATGCGGGTCGGGTCCGTACTCAAACCGTGGCAAAAAGGGGTGACAGCATACCCCAGAGAGCACACAAACGAAACCGGGTTACCTGTCAGCGACTCGTCAGCGAACCGGCTCCTTGCTCACGACCTTGATCAGCTGGTAGCGCAAGGAAGGGGCATCGGCCGGCACATCGGCAAGTTGCTCCTTGCTCACTTCCAGTTGATAGCGAAAGCCCGGTTCAAAGGTGAAGCCTTCGATCTGCTGATAGAAGAGGCTCCAGTTCTCTCCCGGCTGACTGCGCACCTGCATGCACTTCATGGGGGCGACACCGACGCAGTCTGCCAGTTTGTCCTGGATATAGAGGGTTTCGGTGGTCGGGGCGCTCTGGCAGGCGCTGAGCAGGAGGGCGGAGCTGAGGAGCAGGGGAGATTTCATGATGAGTGTCCTTGGCGTAAAAGGGCGCGATTAAACCTGCAAAAGAAAAGGCGGTCAATGACCGCCTTTGTAACAAACCATGACAGATCGGGCTCAGCGCTGGTCGAGGGGCACGAACTCGCGCAGGGGCTGACCGGTGTAGAGCTGACGGGGACGGCCGATCTTCTGATCCGGGTCTGAGTGCATCTCGTTCCAGTGGGCAATCCAGCCGATGGTACGGGAGATGGCGAAGATCACGGTGAACATGGACATGGGGATACCGATGGCCTTCATGATGATGCCGGAGTAGAAGTCCACGTTCGGGTAGAGCTTCTTCTCGATGAAGTAGGGGTCGGACAGCGCGATGCGTTCCAGCTCCATGGCCACGTCCAGCAGCGGATCCTTGATCTGCAGCTCGGTAAGCACCTCGTGGCAGGTTTCACGCATCACGGTGGCACGGGGATCGTGGTTCTTGTAGACCCGGTGACCGAAGCCCATCAGACGGAACGGATCGTTCTTGTCCTTGGCGCGGCCGATGTACTCGGGGATGCGATCCACGGAGCCAATCTCTTCGAGCATCTTGAGGCAGGCTTCGTTGGCACCGCCGTGGGCCGGGCCCCACAGGGAGGCGATCCCCGCGGCGATACAGGCAAACGGGTTGGCACCGGAAGAGCCGGCCAGACGCACGGTGGAGGTGGAGGCGTTTTGCTCATGGTCCGCATGCAGGGTGAAGATGCGGTCCATGGCGCGCTCGACGATGGGGTTGACCTTGTACTCTTCGGTCGGCACGCCAAACATCATGTGCAGGAAGTTGCCTGCATAGGAGAGGGCGTTGCGCGGCTGCATGAAGGGCTGGCCGATGGAGTACTTGTAACACATGGCGGCCAGGGTCGGCATCTTGGAGAGCAGACGGAAGGCACAGATCTCGCGATGCTCCTCGTTGTTGATGTCGAGGGCGTCGTGATAGAAGGCGGACAGCGCGCTGACCACGCCGCACATGACGGCCATGGGGTGGGCGTCGCGGCGGAAGCCGCGGAAGAAGAAGGCGATCTGCTCGTGCACCATGGTGTGGCGGGTGACCAGACGTTCAAATTCCGCATATTGGGTCTTGGTGGGGGCCTCGCCGTACAGCAGGATGTAGCAGACTTCGAGGTAGCTGGCCTGGGTGGCCAACTGGGCGATGGGGTAACCGCGGTGCAGCAAGACACCCTGGTCGCCATCGATGTAGGTGATGGAAGATTTGCAAGAACCGGTGGCCATGAAGCCGGGGTCGAAGGTGAAATATCCTTGCGTGCCCAGCTTTCTGACATCGATCACATCGGGTCCAACGGTACCGGAGAGGATCGGCAGTTCAACCGGCTCTTTTCCGGGCAGATGTAGGGTGGCTATCTTATCAGCCATAGCACGTCTCCTTTGCTCTTTTATAATTTGGTTCCAGCCCTACTTTATTACGACTGTTATGACGCTGGCAAAGGTTCTTACCCGTACCACGGCGGCTGGAGCGCCTTATTTGAACCAGAGAACCATGTCTTTGTCAATTTTGCTGGATGATCATTAATGAATTGTTAAAGCTGTTGTGAGATCTGGTTTACGGTTTTGGATTTTCTGTGTAGCTATTTGATTGTCATTGGTTAAGGCCGCCGATATACTGCGCCACGTGGGTGATGGTCGTCGGTGTTTGAAACGCTTTCGCAAAGCCAGATGTGATATCGAAAATGTTATTTTTGGCTTTCCTGAGTTGTTTTGGTAACAAAAACCTAACAAATGCCACTCCTCGCCCTCAAAGCGTGTGAAAACAATAACTAACGTGCTCAATGGAGCTGAGTGGGCAAAGCCGTGAAAAACAAACAGAGACCTGTAAACCTCGACCTACAGACGATCAGCTTTCCTGTCACCGCCATCGCTTCCATCTTGCATCGTGTCTCAGGGGTCATCACCTTTGTGGCATTGGCCATCTTGCTGTGGATGCTTGGTACTTCACTCGCCTCTCCCGAAGGATTTGAATCGGTCGTTGCCATCATGGACAACTTCCTGGTCAAGTTCGTGCTGTGGGGGATCCTGACCGCGCTGGCTTACCACATCGTGGGCGGTCTGCGGCACCTGGTCATGGACATGGGCTATTGGGAAGAGCTGGAATCCGGTAATCAGAGTGCCCGTGTGGCCTTCGTGATCACCGCGGTTTTGGCGGTATTGGCGGGGGTACTGGTATGGTAACCAATTCTGCAACTTTCGGGCGCAGCGGTGTTCATGATTACATCCTGATCCGCGCCACCGCCCTCATCATGACGTGCTACGTCCTCTATCTGGTTGGCTTTGTCGCGTTCAACGACATCACCTACGAGGTGTGGACCGGCTTCTTCTCCAACACCTTCACCAAGGTCTTCACCCTGCTGACGCTCGTATGCGTCTTGATCCACGCCTGGATCGGTCTATGGCAGGTGCTGACCGACTATATCAAGCCGGTCGGACTGCGCGGTGCGCTGCAGTTTGTGCTGGTGGTGGTGCTGTTTGTCTATGTGATGACTGGTTTCGTCGTGCTGTGGGGTGTGTAAGGTGACTATTCCAACTCGTGAATTTGATGCGGTCGTGATCGGTGCCGGTGGCGCCGGTATGCGCGCCGCGCTGCAGATTGCCCAGTCCGGCAAGAGCTGCGCCCTGTTATCCAAGGTTTTCCCGACCCGTTCCCACACGGTCTCCGCCCAGGGCGGGATCACGGTCGCCCTGGGCAATGCCCACGACGACAACTGGCAGTGGCACATGTATGACACCGTCAAGGGCTCCGATTATATCGGTGATCAGGAAGCCATCGAATACATGTGCAAGACCGGCCCCGAGGCCATCTATGAGCTGGAGAACATGGGCTTGCCTTTCTCCCGCTTTGACAACGGTACCGTCTACCAGCGTCCGTTCGGCGGTCAGTCCAAAAACTTCGGCGGCGAGCAGGCTGCCCGCACTGCGGCGGCAGCCGACCGTACTGGTCACGCCCTGCTGCACACCTTGTATCAACAAAACGTCAAGAACAAGACCACCGTCTTCTCCGAGTGGTATGCCCTGGATCTGGTGAAGAACCAGGATGGTCATATCGTCGGCTGTACCGCCATCGACATGGAGAGCGGCGAGGTCGTCTACTTCAAGGCCAAGGCCACCGTGCTCGCCACCGGCGGCGCCGGTCGCATCTACCAGTCCACCACCAACGCACACATCAACACCGGTGACGGCGTCGGCATGGCGCTGCGCGCCGGGGTCGGCGTGCAGGACATGGAGTTCTGGCAGTTCCACCCCACCGGTATCGCCGGGGCAGGGGTACTGGTGACCGAAGGTTGCCGTGGTGAAGGCGGCTACCTGCTGAACAAGGACGGCGAGCGCTTCATGGAGCGTTATGCGCCAAACGCTAAGGACCTGGCCGGTCGCGACGTGGTGGCCCGTTCCATCATGATCGAGATCCGCGAAGGCCGTGGCTGCGACGGTCCCTGGGGCCCGCACATCAAGCTCAAGCTGGATCACCTCGGCAAAGAGGTACTGGAATCCCGTCTGCCGGGTATCTGCGAGCTCTCTCGCACCTTCGCACACGTGGATCCGGTCAAAGAGCCCATCCCCATCATTCCGACCTGCCACTACATGATGGGCGGCGTGCCGACCAGCGTGAACGGCCAGTGCCTGACCCAGGACAAAGATGGCAACGACGTGCCGGTGGTCGGTCTGTTCGCGGTGGGCGAGATCGCCTGCGTCTCCGTGCACGGTGCCAACCGTCTGGGCGGCAACTCGCTGCTGGATCTGGTGGTGTTCGGTCGTGCTGCCGGCATGCACCTGGTGGAGACCCTTGGCTCGATGGAGCACGGCGCGGAAGCCACCGACGCCGACATCGCCAAGGCGCTGGAGCGCTTCAACCGCTGGGAAAACAACCGTGACGGGGAAGACCCGGCCCAGATCCGCAAGGATCTGCAGCGCTGCATGCAGAACAACTTCTCCGTGTTCCGGGAAGGGGATGCCATGGCAGAAGGGCTGGCCGAGCTGAAACTCATCCGCGAGCGTCTCAAGAACGCCCGTCTGGACGACACCTCCAAGGAGTTCAATACCCAGCGCATCGAGTGCCTGGAGCTGGACAACCTGATGGAGACCGCCTATGCCACCGCGGTGGCAGCGAACTTCCGTACCGAGAGTCGTGGCGCCCACAGCCGCTTCGACTTCCCGGAGCGTGACGATGAGAGCTGGCTGTGCCACAGCCTCTATCATCCGGACACCGAGTCCATGACCCGTCGCGCTGTCAACATGTCACCCAAGACCCGTGAGGCGTTCCCGCCCAAGGTCCGGACTTACTGATTGCGGAGCCAAGCACAATGAACGTCACATTCTCTGTCTACAGATACAATCCGGACGTTGATAACGTCCCGTATATGAAGGATTATCGTCTTGATATTCCTGAAGGTTCCGACATGATGGTGCTCGACGCACTGATCCAGCTCAAGGAGCTGGATCCCACGCTCGCCTTCCGCCGCTCCTGCCGCGAAGGGGTCTGTGGATCTGACGGTCTCAACATGAATGGCAAGAACGGTCTGGCCTGCATCACGCCGCTCTCCGATCTCTTGAAGAAGGGCAGCAAGGTCGTCATTCGGCCCTTGCCCGGTCTGCCGGTGATCCGGGATCTGGTGATCGACATGACCCAGTTCTACACCCAGTGGGAGAAGGTCAAACCCTTCCTCATCAACGACGAAAAACTGCCGCCCGTGCGTGAGCACCTGCAATCCCCCGAAGAGCGCGCCAAGCTGGATGGCCTGTACGAGTGCATACTCTGTGCCTGCTGCTCCACCTCTTGCCCCTCCTTCTGGTGGAACCCGGACAAGTTCATCGGTCCGGCCGGCCTGCTCGCCGCCTATCGCTGGCTGGCGGACAGCCGCGACACTGCGGCCAGTGAGCGACTGGGCAACCTGGATGACGCCTTCAGCGTGTTCCGCTGCCACGGCATCATGAACTGCGTGAACGTCTGTCCCAAGGGCTTGAACCCGACCAAGGCCATCGGTCAGATCAAGTCGATGTTGCTCAACCGGGCCGTGTAGTATCGGGGCCAGGGCGCCTTGCGCCGGGCCCGACCTCTGGATAGCCATCCCGCCCCGGGATGGCTATGACCCTACAAGCTGCAGTGCAGCGAACAAGATGTACAAGGGATAGAAATGCATAACGGCGTGATGAAGGCCTGGTTGGAGTCATCTCACCTGGCTGGTGCGAATGCAAGCTACATTGAGGATTTGTACGAATCCTTCCTGGAAAACCCCGACTCCGTTGCCGACGAATGGCGCAGCCTGTTCCAGTCGCTGCCCCAGGTCAACGGACATGCAGTAGAACAACCCCACTCCCAGGTTCGCGACTATTTCCGCCGCCTGGCCAAGGACTCCTCCCGTTACAGCGCTCCCGTCTCCGATCCCCAGGTGGATGCCAAACAGGTTCGCGTACTGCAACTGATCAACGCCTTCCGTTTCCGCGGTCACCAGAACGCCAACCTGGACCCCCTGGGTCTGTGGCAGCGCGAGCCGGTCGCCGAGCTGGACCCGGCCTTCCACAATCTGCAAGGTGCAGACATGGAGGCCACCTTCAATGTGGGCTCCTACGCCATCGGTCGCGAGACCATGGTGCTCTCCGATCTGTATGCCTCGCTCAAGAAGACCTATTGCGGCAGCATCGGCGCCGACTACATGCACCTCACCTCCACCGAGGAGAAGCGCTGGCTGCAAGACAGGCTGGAATCCATCGAAGGGAAGGGCAACTATACCCTCGAAGAGAAGACCCGCTTCCTCGAGAGCCTGACCGCCGCCGAAGGGCTGGAAAAATACCTGGGTGCCAAGTTCCCGGGGGCCAAGCGTTTCTCCCTGGAAGGGGGCGATGCCATGGTGCCCATGCTCAAAGAGTTGATCCGCCGCGCCGGTGAGCAGGGTTGCAAGGAAGCCGTCATCGGTATGGCCCACCGCGGTCGCCTCAACGTGCTCATCAACGTACTGGGCAAGCGCGCCCAGGACCTGTTCGACGAGTTCGCCGGCAAGCACGGCGAATCCTGGGGCACAGGGGACGTGAAGTACCACATGGGCTTCTCCTCCGACTTCGCCACCCCGGGCGGCAACGTCCACCTGGCGCTGGCGTTCAACCCGTCGCACCTCGAGATCGTCAACCCCGTGGTCATCGGCTCCGTGCGTGCCCGTATGGACCGCCGCGGTGACAAGGACGGCTCCAGTGTCCTGCCCATCACCATACACGGTGACTCCGCTATCGCGGGGCAGGGGGTCGTTGCCGAGACCTTCAACATGTCCCAGACCCGTGCCTATGGAGTGGGCGGCACGGTGCGCATCGTCATCAACAACCAGGTGGGCTTCACCACCTCCTATATCCGTGACCTGCGCTCCACCGAATATTGCACCGACATCGCCAAGGCGGTGCAGGCCCCTGTGCTGCACGTCAACGGGGATGACCCGGAAGCCGTGGTGCTGGTGACCCAGATTGCCCTGGATTACCGCAACACCTTCAAGCGCGACGTGGTGATCGAGCTGGTCTGCTACCGTCGTCACGGCCACAACGAGGCTGACGAGCCGAGCGCGACCCAGCCCCTGATGTACCAGAAGATCAAGCAGCACCCGACCCCGCGCAAGATCTACGCCGATCAGCTGATCGCCGAAGGAGCCATCGCGCCGGAGCTGGCCACCACGCTAGTCAACGACTATCGCGACACCCTGGATCGGGGCGAGCGGGTGAGCAAGGAGTGGCGCCCCATGGAGCTGCACTCCGTGGACTGGACGCCGTATCTGGGTCACGACTGGGCCATGGCCTATGACAGCACTGTGCCCATGGATCACCTGAAGGCCCTGGGTGAGCGCATCAGCCAGTACCCGGCCACCCATGTGCTGCAACGCCAGGTCGAGAAGATCTACGAAGACCGTCGCCTGATGGCCGCCGGTGAGAAGCTGGTGGACTGGGGCTTTGCCGAGACCCTGGCCTACGCCACCCTGGTGGACAAGGGATCCCGCATTCGCTTCACCGGGGAAGACTCCGGCCGCGGTACCTTCTTCCATCGCCACGCCGTGCTGCACAGCCAGACCGATGCCAGCACCTACACCCCGCTGTGCAACTTGCACGACGAGCAGGGCCCGTTTGAAGTCTATGACTCCGTGCTGACCGAGAACGCGGTCCTGGCGTTCGAGTATGGCTACGCCAGCGCAGAGCCGGCCGGTCTCACCATCTGGGAAGCCCAGTTCGGTGACTTCGCCAACTGCGCCCAGGTGGTGGTGGATCAGTTCCTCTCCTCCGGCGAGCAGAAGTGGGGCCGGATGTGCGGCCTGACCATGCTGCTGCCGCACGGTTACGAGGGTCAGGGCCCGGAGCACTCCTCCGCCCGTCTGGAGCGTTACCTGCAGATGTGCGCCCAGCACAACATGCAGGTGTGCGTGCCCTCCACCCCGGCGCAGGTGTTCCACATGCTGCGTCGTCAGGTAGTGCGCCCCATGCGCCGTCCGCTCATCGTGATGACGCCCAAATCCCTGCTGCGCCACCCGCTGGCGGTGAGCAAGCTCGAAGAGCTGGCAGAGGGCACCTTCCAGAACGCCATCGGCGAGATCGATGCGCTGGATCCCAAAGGCGTCAAGCGCGTGGTCTTCTGCTCCGGCAAGGTCTACTACGACCTGCTCGATGCCCGTCGCAAGGCCGAGCAGCAGGACGTGGCCCTGGTACGGATCGAGCAGCTCTACCCCTTCCCGGAAGAGGAAGTGCGCGCCATCCTGGCCGATTACAGCCATGTCACCGACTTCGTCTGGTGTCAGGAAGAGCCGCAGAACCAGGGCGCCTGGTACAGCACCCGTCATCACTACGACAGCGTGCTGCCAAGCCATGCCCGTCTGCGTTATGCCGGTCGCCCGGCGTCGGCCTCACCGGCCGTCGGTTACATGTCCGTCCACGCCAAGCAGCAAAAAGCCCTGGTGGAAGACGCCCTTACCCTGGAATAACGAGTTGTGGATGAGAGGGCCCGTGTCGGGACCCTCTCTGACCTGGAACAAGCCTGCTGGCCAAGAAGTAACAAGGAACTGATTACATGACTATCGAGATCAAGGTACCGGACCTGCCGGAATCAGTGGCGGATGCCACCATCGCGACCTGGCACAAGAAACCGGGTGATCTGGTTGCCCGTGACGAAGTGCTGGTTGACATCGAAACCGATAAAGTCGTGCTGGAAGTGCCCGCGCCGGAAGCCGGCGTACTGGGCGACATCCTGCAGAGCGAAGGGGCGACCGTGCTCTCCCGCCAGCTGATCGCCATGCTCAAGCCGGCCCCCGTTGCCGGTGAAGCGACCAGCGAGAAGCCGGTGGAAGCCGTGGCCGATGACGCTGCCGATGGCCTGAGCCCTTCCGTGCGCCGCATGGTGGCCGAGCACGACATCGACGTCGCCAAGCTGACCGGCACCGGCAAGGGTGGTCGTGTCACCAAGGAAGACGTGGAAGCCTTCATCAAGAATCTGGGCAAGGCTCCGGTGGCTGCACCGACTGCTGCCGCTCCCGTGGCTGCCGCACCGGTTGCGCCGCTGGCTGGTCGCACCGAGAAGCGCGTGCCCATGACCCGTCTGCGCAAGCGCATCGCCGAGCGTCTGCTGGAGGCCAAGAACACCACCGCCATGCTGACCACTTTCAACGAGATCAACATGGCGCCCATCATGAAGCTGCGCAAGCAGTACGGCGAGATCTTCGAGAAGAAGCACGGTATCAAGCTCGGCTTCATGTCCTTCTATGTGAAGGCCGTGGTCGAATCCCTCAAGCGCTACCCGGAAGTGAACGCAGCGCTGGACGGTGACGACATCGTCTACCACAACTACTTCGATGTCAGCATCGCCGTCTCCACCCCCCGTGGTCTGGTGACCCCGGTGCTGCGCGACTGCGACAACATGAGCCTGGCGGACATCGAGAAGGCCATCAAAGACCTGGCCGGCAAGGGCCGTGACGGCAAGCTGACCGTGGATGAACTGACTGGCGGCAACTTCACCATCACCAACGGTGGCGTGTTCGGCTCCCTGATGTCCACCCCCATCATCAACCCGCCCCAGAGCGCCATTCTGGGCATGCACAAGATCCAGGACCGCCCCATGGCCGTCGACGGCAAGGTCGAGATCCTGCCGATGATGTACCTGGCGCTCTCCTACGATCACCGCATCATCGACGGCCGCGAGTCCGTGGGCTTCCTGGTCTCCATCAAGGAGCTCCTGGAAGACCCGACCCGTCTGCTGCTGGATGTCTGAGCAAGCGTGACTGAAAGATAACGAGGGGCCGCCCAGGCCCCCATTCACAGGGGATTGAGAAACACGAGCCCCGGACGGAAATACCTACAACACGGATAGAGCATCTATGAATCTGCATGAATATCAGGCAAAACAGCTGTTTGCCGAGTATGGCCTGCCGGTCTCCGAAGGTTATGCCTGTGCTACCCCGCAGGAAGCGGCCGAAGCGGCCGACAAGATTGGCGGCAACACCTGGGTCGTCAAATGCCAGGTCCACGCCGGTGGCCGCGGTAAAGCGGGCGGCGTCAAGCTGGCCAAGAGCAAGGACGAGATCCGCGCCTTTGCCCAGAACTGGCTCGGCAAGAACCTGGTGACCTATCAGACTGACGCCAATGGTCAGCCGGTTACCAAGATCCTGGTGGAGTCCTGCACCGACATCGCCAAGGAACTGTACCTGGGCGCCGTGGTCGACCGTGGCTCTCGCCGCGTGGTCTTCATGGCTTCCACCGAAGGTGGTGTGGAGATTGAGAAAGTCGCCCACGAAACCCCGGAACTCATTCACAAGGCTGCCATCGATCCCCTGGTAGGCCCGCAGCCTTATCAGGCCCGCGAGCTGGCCTTCAAGCTGGGTCTGGTCGGCGATCAGATCAAGCAGTTCACCAAGATCTTCATGGGCCTGGGCCAGATGTTCCTGGACTGCGACTTCGCCCTGCTGGAGATCAACCCCCTGGTCATCACCGACAAGGGCAACCTGCACTGCCTGGACGGCAAGATCAACATCGACGCCAACGCCCTGTACCGTCAGCCCAAACTGCGCGAGATGCACGATCCGTCCCAGGATGACCCCCGCGAAGCGCACGCCGCCCAGTGGGAGCTGAACTATGTGGCCCTCGATGGCAACATCGGCTGCATGGTCAACGGCGCGGGCCTGGCCATGGGCACCATGGACATCGTCAACCTGCACGGCGGTTCCCCGGCCAACTTCCTGGACGTCGGCGGCGGCGCCACCAAGGAGCGCGTGACCGAGGCCTTCAAGATCATCCTCTCCGACAGCAAGGTACAAGCCGTGCTGGTCAACATCTTCGGTGGCATCGTGCGCTGCGACATGATCGCGGAAGGCATCATCGGCGCCGTCAAGGAAGTGGGTGTGAAAGTGCCCGTGGTGGTGCGTCTGGAAGGCAACAACGCCGAACTGGGTGCCCGTAAACTGGCCGACAGCGGCCTCAATATCATCGCCGCAACGAGTCTGACTGACGCAGCTCAGCAAGTGGTAAAAGCAGCGGAGGCCAAATAATGAGCGTTCTGATCAACAAAGACACCAAGGTGATCTGCCAGGGCTTTACCGGCGGTCAGGGTACCTTCCACTCCGAACAGGCCATTGCCTACGGTACCCAGATGGTTGGTGGCGTGTCCCCGGGCAAGGGTGGCACCACCCACCTGGGCCTGCCGGTGTTCAACACCGTCCGTGACGCCGTGGAAGCCACCGGCGCCACTGCCTCCGTCATCTATGTGCCGGCGCCGTTCTGTAAGGACGCCATCCTGGAAGCCATCGATGCCGGCATCAAGCTGATTGTCACCATCACCGAAGGCATCCCGACCCTGGACATGCTGGACGTCAAGGTGAAGCTGCAGGAAACCGGCGTGCGGATGATCGGCCCCAACTGCCCGGGTGTCATCACCCCGGGTGAGTGCAAGATTGGCATCATGCCGGGCCACATCCACAAGCCGGGCAAGGTGGGCATCGTCTCCCGCTCCGGCACTCTGACCTACGAAGCGGTCAAGCAGACCACGGACGAGGGCTTCGGCCAGTCCACCTGCGTCGGTATCGGTGGCGACCCCATCCCGGGCTCCAACTTTATCGACATCCTCGAGATGTTCCAGAATGACCCGCAGACCGAAGCCATCGTGATGATCGGCGAGATCGGCGGCAACGCCGAAGAGGACGCGGCTGCCTACATCAAGGCCCACGTCACCAAGCCGGTGGTCTCCTACATCGCGGGTGTCACCGCACCGGCTGGCAAGCGCATGGGTCATGCGGGCGCCATCATCGCCGGTGGTAAAGGCACCGCGGCCGAGAAATTTGCCGCCCTGGAAGATGCCGGCGTGAAAACCGTGCGCTCCTTGGCCGATATCGGCAAGGCCCTGCGTGAAGTGACCGGCTGGTAATTCCTTCAAGCCAGTTATCTCTGATAAAAATGCCGCCCAATGGGCGGCTTTTTTATGGATATCTTTGACTTGTTGAAAATTATCTGTAAGTGTCTTCGTTACTCTAGGGAAAGTGCGAACAAGTATCCCACGAACAAAAAATGAAAATTTTAGTCATTTAATATCAATGGGTTACCAGTAAATGCTCTCGTGCCATATGACTTATTCGCACCTTCCTTAGAATAGTGAAACGTATTATGACATTCGGGAAACAATAGTATGCCACAGGATTTCCAAGTCATCAGTTACAAAAACATTCCTGATTACCCATGATTAGCAGTCACCACGAGCTATACTGATCTTACGTACAGTTACTGAGGTGCGAGATCATGGCCAAAAGCAAAGTCCAATTCCAGAAAGGCTACAGCCTGTTTGATTTTTTCAAGGACTATGGCACTGAAGCGCAGTGCGAAAACGCGCTGCTCGCTTGGCGTTTTCCGAACGGTTTCATCTGTCCTGAGTGCGCCAACAAGACCTGCTGTCGCCTGAAAAGTCGGCCACGCGTGCTGCAATGCAATAACTGCCGTCACCAGATGTCATTGACTGGAAACACGATTTTTGCAAACACCAAACTCCCACTGACCAAGTGGTTTCTGGCGATGCACCTGCTGTCACAGACCAAAACTGGCTTGTCAGCGATGGAGCTAAAGCGCCAGTTGGACGTCAAATATGACACCGCCTGGATGCTCAAGCACAAGCTGCTGCAAGCCATGAAAGAGTCCGATGACAAGCAGCCCATCAGCGGCATCATTCAGCTCGATGATGTCTACTGGGGTGGAGAGCGCCGTGGTGGTAAACGAGGTCGCGGCGCGGCAGGCAAGACGCCGTTTGTGGCAGCAGTAGCCCTGAACAAGGAAGGGCATCCAATCAAGATGCGGATGACGGTGGTCGATGGTTTCAAAACCAACGTCATTGCTGATTGGGCAAAACGGCATCTTGCTAGTGGTAGCGCGGTGATATCCGATGGATTGGCCTGTTTCAAAGCGGTCAAGGAGGCCAATTGTGAGCACCTGGGTGTTGTCACCGGGGGCAACCTTGATTTGCTGGATCATCCGGCATTCAACTGGGTAAACACGATGATAGGGAATGTGAAGAACTCGCTGCGGGGCAGTTGTCATAAGCTCGGAGCGAAGCATTTACCAAGGCATCTTGCTGAATACTGCTTCCGGTTTAATCATCGTTTTGACCTCAAGAGTATGTTTGTTGAATTGGGGCATGCAGTCGTGGCAAGCCCGCCGATGCCATATCGGCTCTTGAAGCTGGCTGAGGGTCATGGGTAATCAGGAAAACATTTTACAAATATAGATTTGCTCGTAGCTGATAAATCGTTACGTTTGTCTTATCGACTGATTTTCATTGGGTAAAAACCTTAACCATCCCCTCGTATGAGCGAGGCGTGGCGCGGCTTCTGAGGTATGATCGCCATCCTTGACCAGCTAATACCCGACAGATAATCGCCATGTTTAACCACGATCTAATCCTCAACCACATCAACGAGATATTTGGACAGGACATGCATGCCAAGCGTGTTCTTTCCCTGGCCAATGCAACCCTCGGGGTTATCGAATCCGGTTCGCTGGCCATCCACGCCATCGGGAATGGTCTCTCCTTGGCCAATGGTCTCGAGCGCAAACATGCGGTGAAACAGGTGGACCGCCTGCTCACTAACACCAAGCTCAACGTCTGGAGCCTCTTTGACGATTGGGTTCCCTATGTGGTCGGTGAACGCACCGAGATCGTGGTATCCATGGACTGGACCGAATTCGATGCCGATGATCACAGCACCTTGGTTATCAGCCTGCAAACCAACCATGGCCGCAGTACTCCGCTGCTGTGGAAAACCCATCGAAAATCGTTGCTCAAAGGGCAACGCAATGCCCATGAGAAAGAGCTGCTCACCAAACTCAAGCAGACCCTGCCAGAAGGTATCTTCGTGACGGTAGTCGCTGACCGTGGGTTTGGTTACATGGAGCTGTTCGAGCGCCTGGAACAAGAGCTAGGCTTTGCCTATATCATTAGATTTAAAGGAAATATTTTGGTTGGTTACTCTGGTGGAGAGCAGGTTCCCGCCCGCGACTGGCTAACGCCGACCGGGCGCACCCGAACCCTCAAGGAGGTGGAGCTCACTGGGCAACGACAGCCTGTCGAGCGGGTCTATTGTTGTCACAAGAGTGGCATGAAAGACGCGTGGTTTCTGGCCAGTAACCGGACCGATCTGAGTGCCGCCAAGGCGTTGCAACTATACGGCCAGCGCTGGGGTATCGAGACCAGTTTTCGGGATATCAAAGATTACAAATTCGGCATGGGTATGGGAGATGTGCACATCAGTAATCCGGTCCGGCGTGACCGACTGTTTTTGTTCAGTGCCTTGGCCATCGTCTTGCTGACGCTGCTGGGTAAGGCTGGAGACAGTGTCGGTCTAGAGAGAACGATCAAGGTCAATACCAGCAAGAGCCGAACCTATTCGTTCTTTCGGCAAGGGGTCATTTATTACCAGTTGCTGCCTAAAATGAAAGAAGCCAATGCGGTCTTGTTGATGGGTAAATTTATCTACTACCTGAAGCAACACCGCTTATATACCCGCACACTTGGAATTATTTGAGTCTCTAAAAATGAGGGGATCTCTGAG
>NZ_JBFOCK010000018.1:0-74502 GCF_040907765.1 Aeromonas sp. s9 | reverse complement strand
GGTGTGTAAGCGTAGCGATACGTTGAGCTAACCCATACTAATTACCCGTGAGGCTTAACCATACAACACCCAAGAAGTGTTTCTGGCCTTGTAGCAAGTGTGAGACTACTTACCTAATTCAGTGATAATGACAAGCAACTAGCAAAGTTGTTATTCACGTCAGCTTTCCAAGATTGAAGAATTTGCCTGGCGGCAATAGCGCAGTGGAACCACCTGACCCCATGCCGAACTCAGAAGTGAAACGCTGTAGCGCCGATGGTAGTGTGGCATTCGCCATGCGAGAGTAGGACACTGCCAGGCACCCAATACAAGAAACCCCGCTCACTCGAGCGGGGTTTTTTATTGCCGCCTGAAATTCAGCACTCACTGGAGGGCAAGCGGGCACTATGGTGCTGTTTCCCGCCGTGTTTTCTGATACTCGCATTCATCATCCCAGCTAATATCGACTTGTTTGTGGCCCGTCTCTGTTCAATATCTATTCGAAAGCCTGCATTCTGGATATAAAAAGCACAGAATGTGATACTTCTACCTTTCTTGTCATGCCTGCTCTGGTTTAATTCCCGGGTCCACATCGATGGACCAAGGAATCACAATAATTTGAGGAATGGACACATGTTCAAAAGAACAGTAACGATGATGCTGGCGGCGGGAACCCTGGTATTAGGCGGTTGCGCATCCAATGGTGGTGCAGAGCAGGCGGCGGCGGACAACAGCGACTTCGGCGGCAAGTCCATCTACCTGCGTGGTGAGATGAACGACTGGATGGCCACCGACGAAAGCAAGGTCGTCAAGGTTGCCGACAAGCTCTACATGGCCAAGGGGACGCTCAAGAAAGAGTGGGCTCCTTACAAGTTCAAGTTTGCCGACTCCGGCTGGAGTTGTGGCACCAACTTCGGCTACAAGAGCCCGAGCGATGGTGTTGCCGTGCTCGGCGGGGAGCCTGTACCGGTCAATCCGTGCTCCAAGTATGAGGACATGAAGTTCTCGCCCGAGGCGGATGGCGTCTATGAGTTCTATCTGAATATGGCGGGTGAGACTCCGAGCGTATACGTCAAGAAACCCTGAGATAGTCTCTCGCTTTAAATCTCTCGGAAATTGAACCGGTTAAATGCCCTGGCCCAGAAATCTGCTGGCCGGGGCATTTTTTTAGGATAGAATCGGCGCCCTTATGACGGATGAATCACAATATATTGTGCTTTGGGTTCTTAAATTCACTACTGGTAGTATTTTTGTCACGATGTTGCCCCATTCACAGGAGGTTGATTGACCATGGCTAAATCCATTCCGGTACTGGAGGGCGTCACCGCCAGCCGCCAGATCCCTCTGCAGGAGACGTCTCTCGAGATCTGGGACAGCAAGTATCGTCTCAAGAGCAAGGATGGCGCCCCCATCGACGGCTCCATCGACGAGACCTACCAGCGTGTCGCTCGCGCGCTGGCTGCGCAGGAGCGCGAACCCGACACCTGGTATGAACCCTTCCTGTGGGCCCTGCGCAATGGTGCCATTCCAGCGGGCCGTATCACCTCCAACGCCGGGGCGTTTGAGCACAAGCCGGCGACCTCCACGATCAACTGCACCGTCTCCGGCACCATTGAGGATTCGATGGACGATATCCTCGGCAAGGTGCACGAGGCGGGGCTGACCCTGAAGGCGGGTTGCGGCATCGGTTACGACTTCTCGACCCTGCGACCGCGCGGAGCCTTCGTTTCGGGAGCGGGGGCCTATACCTCGGGGCCGCTCTCCTTCATGGATATCTACGACAAGATGTGCTTTACCGTCTCCTCTGCCGGTGGCCGTCGTGGCGCCCAGATGGGCACCATGGATATCCGTCACCCCGATGTCGTCGAGTTCATCCAGGCCAAGCGGGAGGATGGTCGCCTGCGTCAATTCAACCTCTCCCTACTCATCACCGAAGAGTTCGTCAGTGCGGTGAAGGAGGATGCCCCCTGGCAACTGATCTTCCCCTACACCGCCAAGGAGGTGGAGCAGGATGGCATCGCGCTGGATGACCCTGTGAGGGTGGTCTGGGCGGACTGGCCCAACAAGGAGGGTGTGGTGATCAACGAGCTGGGCCAGGTGGCCTGCAAGGTCTACAAGACCCTGCCCGCGCGCAAGCTGTGGAACGTCATCATGACCTCTACCTACGACTATGCGGAGCCCGGTTTCATCCTGATCGACAAGGTGAACCAGATGAACAACAACTGGTTCTGCGAAGAGATCCGTGCCACCAACCCTTGCGGTGAACAGCCTCTGCCGCCCTATGGGGCCTGCCTGCTGGGCTCGGTCAACCTGACCACCTTCGTGCGCGATCCCTTCACCGAGCAGGCCGCCTTCGACTGGCCCGCGTTTCGCAAGGTGGTGGCCATCTTCACCCGCATGCTCGACAACGTGGTGGAGATAAACCAGCTGCCGCTGGCCAAGCAGCGCGAGGAGATCACCGCCAAGCGTCGCCACGGCATGGGCTTCCTGGGGCTGGGCTCGACCCTCACCATGCTGCGCATCAAGTACGGCTCTGCGGCCTCCGTCGCCTTCACCGAACAGGTCTCCCAGGAGCTGGCGATGACCGGCTGGCAGGAGTCTCTGCGTCTGGCGAAGGAGAAGGGGCCGGCCCCCATCATGGAGCAGGAGTTCGAAGTCACCGGCAAGATGCTGCGTCTGCGCCCCGAAATGGCGGCAGATGGCATCAAGCTCGGCGACAAGGTGAAGGGCAAGGTGTTGCATGCCCGCTACAGCCGCTATATGCAGCAGGTGGCCGAGGTGGATCCCGCTCTGGTAGCCGAGCTGGCCGAGGTGGGTGGACGCTTCACCCACCACAGCAGCATAGCACCGACCGGTACCATCTCTCTGTCGCTCGCCAACAACGCCAGCAATGGCATCGAGCCGAGCTTTGCCCACCACTACAGCCGCAATGTCATCAAACCGGGCAAGAAGAGCAAGGAGAGCGTGGATGTCTACTCCTTCGAGCTGCTGGCTTATCGCGAGCTGGTGAACCCGGCCGCCATGCCCTATGCCGAGGAGGAAGGTAGCCGCCTGCCGGATTACTTCATCACCGCGGACGATATCACGCCGACCGGGCACGTGGATATCCAGGCAGCGGCCCAGCGCTGGATCGACTCCTCCATCTCCAAGACCGCCAACGTGCCGACCGATTTTCCGTTCGAGCAGTTCAAGGATATCTACCTCTATGCCTCGGACTCCGGCCTCAAGGGCTGTACCACCTTCCGCTTCAACCCGGCCGCCTTCCAGGGCGTGCTGGTGAAGGAGAAGGATCTGGAGAACACCAGTTACGAGTTTACCCTGGAAGATGGCACCGTCATCACGGCGAAGGGGAACGAGGAGATCGAATACGATGGCGAGCTGCACACCGCCGCCAACCTCTATGACGCCTTGAAAGAAGGCTATTACGGCAAGTTCTGAGGACGAGACATGGTCAAGAAGATCGACAGAAAAATCGTCGCCTACAAGGTAAAAACCCGGGATGAGCCGCAAGATGCGCCGACGCCCCAGGATGACGTGGTGCACATGCATGAAACCGTATTGCGCCCGGAGCGGTTGATGGGCACCACCTACAAGCTGAAAACGCCGGAGCATGTCTCCGAGCACTCGCTGTTCATCACCATCAACGACATCATTCTCAACGAGGGCACGGTGCACGAGACCCGGCGCCCGTTCGAGATCTTCATCAACTCCAAGAGCCTGGAGCACTATCAGTGGATAGTGGCGCTGACCCGCATCATCTCGGCGGTGTTTCGCAAGGGAGGGGACGTCACCTTTCTGGTGGAGGAGTTGCGCTCCGTGTTCGATCCCAAGGGGGGCTACTGGAACAAGGGCAAGTACGTGCCTTCGCTCATCGCCGAAATTGGCAACGTGATCGAAACCCATCTCACCGAGATCGGCATGCTCAAGGTGCCTGGGCTGGACGAGCACCAGCAGGCGTTCCTGGCCGAGAAGCAGGCGCAATTGCAGGCACAGCAACAGGAAGAAGAGCAGCCGGCGGGCAGCGGTTTCCCACCCAGTGCCGCGCTCTGCTACAAGTGCCACACCAAGGCGCTGGTGCAAAAGGATGGCTGCATGACCTGTCTCAACTGCGGGGATTCCAAGTGCGGTTGAGGGGCTGATTGCCACCAAAGGCCGGCGACATGCCGGCCTTTTCGTTGCTGATTTTATGTTCGAACGACGCCCATGATGGCAGCGATTTGTTGCGCACCGGTAAATTCGGGCGTAGCGTTGGGGGTAATAAAACTGTCACGGCCGTGTGGTTTCAATGACATCTGAGATTCACACACGTGGCACCTTCAGTGCCAAGGAGGATGCTTATGGACAACACGGACCGAAAGCTGTTTATCCTGGATACCAACGTTCTGCTTCACGAACCCCTCGCCATCTACTCCTTCAAAGAGCACGACGTGCTCATCCCCATGACGGTGCTCGAAGAGCTCGACAACATCAAGGATCGCCAGAAGGACGTCAGCCGTGATGCCCGCATCGCCATCCGTGCCCTGGAAGATGTGTTCCGCGATGCGACTCCGGAGCAGATAGTGCAAGGAGTGGCACTGGCCGGCGAGGCGAGCGGCCATATCTCCATCTTCAGCGATCACCATCTGCCCCAGGATGCCGAGGTGTTCACCGACAAGGAGGCGGACAACCGCATCATCAACGCCGCCCTCTATCTGCAGAAGCACGAGATGAAGCGTCAGGTGGTGCTGGTCACCAAAGACATCAACATGCGCCTCAAGGCCAAGGGAGCAGGTCTTGCCCATGTGGAGGATTACCGCAGCGACCAGCTCATCGACGACATCCGCCTGCTCGCCAAGGGCTTCCAGGTGGTGCCCGGCAGCTTCTGGGAGCGGGTCGGCGAGTGCGACAGCGAAACCCATGGCCGCGATACGGTCCACGTCATCGATGCCAACCTGCTGGAGGGAGTCCACGTCAACCAGTACCTGCTGGACGAGGAGAACTTCTTTGCCGCGCGGGTACTGAGCCACGACGGCAACAAGACCCGCCTGAAAGATCTCGGCCGCGAGCGGCTGATGTCCCGCAAGGCCTGGGGGGTGCATCCCAAGAACGTCTATCAGGGCATGGCGCTGGATGCCCTGCTGGATCCGCACATCGACCTGGTGATCCTGACCGGCCCGGCGGGCTGCGGCAAGACCCTGCTCGCCATGGCGGCGGCGCTGGAGCTGGTGATCGAGAAGGGGATCTACGAGAAGGTGATCGTCACCCGCAATACCCCGGAAATTGCCGAGAGCATCGGCTTCCTGCCCGGCACCGAGGAGGAGAAGATGATGCCCTGGCTGGCGGCGGTGACCGACACCCTGGAGGTGCTGCACAAGCAGGACGAGAACATGAGCGGGTCGCTCAGCTACATCATGGAGAAGGCCAATATCCAGTTCAAATCGGTCAACTTCATGCGCGGGCGCAGCATCCAGAACACCTTCGTGCTGCTGGACGAGTGCCAGAACCTGACCGCGTCCCAGATCAAGACCATCATCACCCGCTGCGGGGAGGGGACCAAGATCGTCTGTTCCGGCAACCTGGCTCAGATCGACTCCAACTACCTGAGCCCGGTGACCTCGGGTCTGACCTACATCGTCGAGCGGTTCAAGGACTTCGACGGCAGTGCCAACATCTTCCTGAACGGGGTGGTGCGCAGCAGGCTGGCTTCGTTCGCCGAGGAAAATCTCTGATTTGACGGGATCTCTGCATGAGAAAGGGGAAGCCGGACGGCTTCCCCTTTTTTGATCCCGCCTATCTCATGCCTCTCTCGGTCGGCCCAGGTAGCGCAGCAGCCCGGGGTGATCGCTGCTGTGCAGGATATCCGGCTTGCCCTGCAAGGCGATGCGTCCCGCGTCGATGAAGAGCACCTGATCGGCGATGAGCTGGGCATCCTCGGGGTTGTGAGAGACCATCAGCACGGTGATGCCCTGCTCGCAGGCAAGGCGGGCGACCTCAGCCAGCATCTCCCGGCGCAGGGCCGGATCGAGGGCCGAGAAGGGCTCGTCCAGCAGCAGCAGCGGCCTGCCCCGCACCAGGGCGCGGGCCAGCCCCACCCGCTGCTGCTGGCCGCCGGAGAGCTGCTCCGGCAGGCGCGTCAGCATCTCCCCCAGGCCCACCTTGTCAGCGGCCTCCTGCACCTGCCTTTTCTGGGCCGGATTCAAGCGCAGGCCGGGATGCAGGCCGATGGCGATGTTGTCGAACACCGACAGGTGCAGGAAGAGGTTGTGATCCTGGAACAGGGTGGTGACCGGGCGCTCGGCAGGGCCCAGTGACAGCAGATCCTGGCCGTCGAAGTCGAGGGTGCCCGACTCCACCGGCACGAAGCCCGCGATCATGCCGAGCAGGGTGGACTTGCCGGCGCCGCTCGGACCGATGAGGGCGGTGATCTCCCCCTTGGGCAAGGTCGCACTGAAGGTCACCTGCCAGTCGGGATAACTGGTGACCAGCTCCTCAATTACCAGCATGTTTGTCTCCTGAATGTCGTTTTATAGAACAACAAGTAAGAAAAATTGATGAAAGGCAGCGTGAGTGACTGCTCCAAGGGGCGCCCCAGGGGCGTGCCCGGCCGGATCCTGGGGGCTGGGAGGCGGCAATGCCGCCGGGGATCAGTGATCCACATGCCTGCCTCCCAGTCCCCGCTCCACCAGCCAGAACAGGGAGAAGCAGAGGGTGAGCAGCAGCAGGGCGGTGGCGGCCGCCTCGGTCAGCCGGTAGCTGCCGAGCTGCTGATAGAGCAGCCAGGGCAGGGTGGTGAGGGTCTGGCTGCCGAACATGGCGATGGCTCCGAGATCCCCGAGGGACAATATCATCGAGAGCGCCATGGCCAGGGCCAGCGGACGGCGCAGCAGGGGCCACTCCACCAAGCGCAGGCGATGCAGGCCGCGCACCCCCAGGCTGTCCGCCAGCCGATCGTACTGGCGCACCACCAGTTGCATGGGGGCCGAGAGGGTGCGCAGCACATAGGGCAGCGCCATCAGGGCGTTGACCAGCACCACCAGCCAGGGGCCCAGGGCAAAGACGTCGGTGAAAGGCATGAACAGGATGAAGAGGCCGGTGGAGAGCACCACCGCCGGGATCATCAGGATCATGGAGCCGCTGGCCTCCCACAGGGCGGCGGCCCGCCGTTTGCGATCCCGTACCCTCAGATGCCGGCTGGTGAGCAGCAGCCCGGCGCCGAGCAAAGTGGCCAGGGAGCCTGCCGCCAGGGATATGCCCAGGGACTGCCCCCCTGCCTGCCACAGCCGGGGTGAGCCGAGCGCCGCCAGCAGACCGGGGTTGAACCCGGCGAACACGATGGCCAGCAGGGGCGGCAGGAAGATGGTGAGCCCCATGGTCAGGGCCAGGCCATCTACCAGAGCGCTGCCCTTCTGGTGTCTGTCGGGGCGCAGGCAGGGGCGACGGCTGGTGAGGCGACTGGCCGGGGTGGTCTGCAGCTTGTGTTGCAGCAGGAGCAGGGCCAGGGTCAGCAGCAGTTGCACCAGGGCGAGCCCGCCAGCGGTGGCGAGATCGAAGTCAAAGCGCAGCGCCTGGTAGACAGCCACCTCCAGTGTGGTGGACTTGGGGCCGCCCCCGAGCGCCAGCACTGTGGTGAAGCTGGTGAAGCAGAGCATGAAGATGAGGCTGGCGAGCCCCGGCAAGATGCCGCGGATGAGCGGCCACTCCAGCAGCCGGAAGATGTGGGAGGAGCGCATGCCGAGCTGGCTGGCGAGGCGCCAGGAGGACTCGGGGATGCTCTCTATGCTCTGCAGGATGAGGCGGGCGGCCAGCGGCATGTTGAAGAAGACATGGGCCAGCAGGATGCCGAACAGGCCGTAGAGGTAGTTGCCGGGATCCAGGCCCAGGCCGTGCAGCAGTTGCGGCAGCCAGCCCTGACGACCGTGCACCGCCACCATGCCGAAGATGGCGATGATGACCGGCAGCACCAGGGAGAGGCCGAAGAGCTTGAGCAGCAGGCGGCGTCCGGTGAAACGGCGTCGCGCCAGGGCTCTGGCCACCGGGATGGCAAGCCCCAGGCTCAGCAGGGTGGAGAGCAGTGCCTGCCAGAGGCTGAAACCCAGCACGTGGCGCAGGTAGGGATCGCCTAGCAGGGCGCGGGGGGAGAGGGCCCCCGCCTGCCACAACAGGGCGACCAGCGGCCCAATTGAGAGCAGCAGGATGACCAGGGTGGCTGCACTGCCGGGCAGCCACCAGAGGGTGCGACGACCTGAACTCACTGGGTGACGGCTTGCAGCCATTCGCGGATCCACCCCTTGCGGTTGGCGGCCACCTCGTCAGAGCTGAAGGTGAGTGGCTTCGCTACGGTGATCATCTGTTCGAACCCCTTGGGCAGCGCCACGTCTGTCACCGGATACATCCAGTTGCCGCCGGGGATCTCGTTCTGGAAGGCGGGGCTCACCATGAATTGCAGGAACTGGTCAGCCAGTTTGCCCTGTGTGGCGCCCTTGAGCTTGGCCGCTACTTCCACCTGGCGGTAGTGCCCCTCCTCGAACGTGGCCGCCCGGTACTGGGGCTTGCTCTCGGCGATCAGGTGATAGGCGGGGGAGGTGGTGTAGGAGAGCACCATGTCCGCCTCGCCGTCGAGGAACATGCCGTAGGCCTCTGACCACCCCTTGGTGACGGTGACCGTCTTTTTGGCCAGTTGCGCCCAGGCGGTCGGTGCCTCATCCCCGTAGACCGACTTCATCCAGAGCATCAGCCCCTGACCCGGGGTGGAGGTGCGGGGATCCTGATAGATCACCTTGATATCGGGACGTGCCACCAGCTCCTTCAGGCTCTTGGGGGGCTGCTTGAGCTTGTTGCTGTCATAGACGAAGGCGAAGTAGCCGTAGTCATAGGGGACAAAGGTGTCGTCCTGCCAGCCACCCGGTACCTTGAGGCCATCGAGCCTGGTGGAATGGGGGGCGAACAGGCCGCTCTGCTTGGCTTCGCTGATGAGGGCATCGTCCAGCCCCAGCACCATGTCGGCCTTGCTGTGCTGGCCTTCCAGCCGCAGCCGGTTGAGGATGGCGACGCCATCCTCGAGGGGTACCAGATTGAGGGTGCAGCCGCACTCCTTCTCGAAGGCCTGCTTGATCTTGGGGCCCGGCCCCCATTCGGCGGCGAAGGAGCCGTAGGTGTAGACGGTGAGGGTGTCGGCGGCAAACGCCTGGGCAGAGAGCAGGCTGGTGGCGATCAGCAGCAGGGTCTTCATCAATGGCACTCCTGTGGGTATCGGGGTGCTCATCAATGGCACCTCGCGTGTGGTGAGCGCCGGCGGATGAGGGCACAAAAAACGCGCGCCATGCCTCAAATTCCTCCGCCAGCATTATCTGGATCAGGTTCACGGGTATAATCTCAGCGGTAAACCGCACCCCGTTTGAGCAACGCATCGCATTGTATTGGCGTTCCTGGGGGGAGGCCAGCACTATGTTTCACGGGCCGCATCGTGCGAGCCACCACCAAGGAGGAAGTCCCCAGTGATCACCAGCACCAAGGAAAGACGTGCCTTCCAGCGCATGGTCATCAATGCCCCCGTCACCCTGTTCCAGCATCAGCAGGTGCTGGAGGGGATCTGCCGGGATCTCAGCGCCAACGGCATGGGCGTCGAGGTGAACAAGCACGCGTTCGATCTGGCCCAGCCCATCCGGGTGAGCCTGGCGACCAGCAGCAATCTTCTGCCTCCCTTCGAGGCCCAGGCTCGCATCGTGCGGGTGCTGGAGGAAGAAGACGGTCTCCTGCTGGCGCTGGAGTTTCTCTCCCTCACCTGAGACCCGGGCGCCCGTCCTCCTCGAGACAGGCCAGCCATGGGCTGGCCTGTCTCATTTCCCCTCATCCTGCACCGGTTGCACGCTCAACTGGCCGCTGTCGACCAGCGTCTTGCTGGTGGGCGCGAGCTGGCCCATGGGCAGCTGGGCCGGGCCGGTCGGCTCCATCAGGAGGTAGGTCTCCCCCGCCCGGCTCAAGGTGGCCTCCCCCGGTTTGGCTGGCAGGGCCACCCCCAGCAGGGCATGTCCCGGCACGAACACCATGGCCTGCTTGAGATCGGGATACCCCTGGGCCAGCAGGGCGGCCATCAGGGTCACCTTGCTGTCGCAATCCCCCCGGTTCTGCTCCAGCACCTGGCGCGGGCTCAGAAACCCCTTGCCAGAGCGGCCCGACTGGCTGTCGAGCAGTTGATAGGGGATGGCCTGGATGAAGTCGAGCATGTAGGCCACCGTCTTCTGGCGCGCCTCGGTCTCGGTGGCCCCTTCCTGCTTGAGCTGCTCCATCAACGGGGCCAGCTCGTCCCGACTCTCCAGGGCGATGCGCACATGATCCTGCTTGATGGCGGGAGCGCCGTCGGGGGCAGTGAAGGGCTGGAAGTAGTGCTGCGTGAGCCAGGCGGCCTCCAGTTTGGCCTGCTCGGGCTTGACCCATTGGGAGGCTTCCCGCGCCTTGTCGGCGTTGCGGCTCTTGATGCTGAGGCTCATGGCGGGGCGAACGAGGGAGAACTGCACCTCGGGGAACGCCAGGGGTGCCTGCTGCAGCAGGCTTTGCAGTACGTCTTCCTGCATCCTAGCTGGACGGTAAGCGATGAGAGGGGGCAGCTTGCCCGCCTCCAGCCGATAGCTGAGCTGCTGCGCCTTGCCCTCTCTGTCCTGCCAGCCGACATTGAGCTGACCGCCACTGTTGGTGAAAGAGGTCTGCCCGCCCAGGGCCGGGAGGCTGATCAGCAGGCAGAGCAATGAAAGGGCGCCCCTTGCGGACATAGGTGTCTCCTGTCGGATATGCAGAGGTGGCGGGCTTTGTACAGCGACCCGACAATAAAACAGGGAGCCTTGGCTCCCTGTTGATTCTACTCGCTTTCTTGTCGCAGGCTCGTCAAATCCAGCTTGGCTGCTTCGCCTCGAAGGCGCTGATGGCGGCCTCGTGCTGCAGGGTCAGACCGATGGCATCCAGCCCGTTGAGCAGACAGTAGCGACGGAACTCGTCGATTTCGAAGCTGAACGTGAGGCTGCCTGCACGCACCTGGTTGGCCTCCAGATCCACTTCGATCTCGATACCCGGCTGGGCGGCGACCAGCTGGAACAGGGCGTCGACCTCCTCCTCTTTCAGACGAACCGGCACCATGCCGTTGTTGATGGCGTTGCCGTAGAAGATGTCGGCAAAGCTCGGAGCGATCATGGTCTTGAAGCCGTAGTCCGCCAGCGCCCAGGGGGCGTGCTCACGACTCGAGCCGCAGCCGAAGTTCTCGCGGGCCAGCAGGATGCTGGCACCAGCGAATTGCGGTTTGTTCAGTACGAACTCCGGGTTGGGCTGTTCCCCTGCATCGTCCAGGAAGCGCCAGTCGTGGAACAGGTGCTTGCCAAAGCCGATGCGGTTCACCTTCTGCAGGAACTGCTTGGGAATGATGGCGTCGGTGTCGACGTTGGCGCTGTCGAGGGGAACGACGATCCCTTTATGCTGTTTGAAACCTGTCATGTACGTTCCCTCTTACAGTGCACGAATGTCGGCGAAGATGATGTCGGTGACGGCGAAGGGCCGTCCGTGTTGTTTGAATGCTTTCATCCTCAACCCCTCTTACAGCGCGCGAATGTCGGCGAAGCGGCCGGTGACGGCGGCGGCGGCGGCCATGGCCGGGCTCACCAGGTGGGTGCGACCGGCACGACCCTGACGCCCCTCGAAGTTGCGGTTGCTGGTGGAGGCGCAGCGCTCCCCCGGTTGCAGCCGGTCGTTGTTCATGGCCAGACACATGGAGCAGCCGGGCAAACGCCACTCAAAGCCTGCCTCGATGAAGATCTTGTCCAGCCCCTCGGCCTCGGCCTGGGCCTTCACCTGCTCGGAGCCCGGCACCACCAGGGCCTGTACCCCGGCGGCGACCTTGCGGCCACGGGCGATGGCGGCGGCAGCGCGCAGATCCTCGATGCGGCTGTTGGTGCACGAACCGATGAACACCTTGTCGATGGCCACGTCGGAGAGCTTCTGGCCCGGTTGCAGGTCCATGTAGGCGAGGGCCTTGCGGGCGGACTGCTGCTCCACCGGATCGGCGAAGGATTCCGGTGCAGGGATGGGCTCATTGACGGCAATCACCTGGCCCGGGTTGGTTCCCCAGGTCACTTGCGGGGCGATGTCGGCGGCGTCGAGCACCACTTCGGCGTCGAAGTGGGCACCTTCGTCGCTTTTGAGGGTCAGCCAGTAGGCGATGGCCTGTTCCAGCGCCTCCCCCTTGGGAGCGAACTCCTTGCCACGGATGTAGTCGATGGTGGTCTGGTCCGGGGCAATCATGCCAGCTTTGGCGCCGAGCTCGATGGCCATGTTGCACACCGTCATGCGCCCTTCCATGGTGAGCCCCTCGATGGCTTCACCGGCGAACTCCACCACGTAGCCGGTCCCGCCTGCATGACCCACCTTGCCGATGATGGCGAGCACCACGTCTTTGGCGCTGATGCCTGCGGCCAGCTTGCCGTTGACAGAGATACGCATGGTCCTGGCGCGGCCCTGTTTCAGGGTCTGGGTGGCCATTACGTGTTCCACTTCGGAGGTGCCGATACCGAATGCGAGCGACCCGAAGGCGCCGTGGGTGGCGGTGTGGGAGTCACCGCAGACGATGGTGGTGCCGGGCAATGTGATGCCGAGCTCGGGGCCCATCACGTGGACGATGCCCTGGTACTTGTGGTTCAAGTCATAGAGACGAACCCCGAACGCCTTGCAGTTGGCGGCGAGTGTCTCCATCTGGATGCGGGCCATCTCGCCGGAGGCGGCGATGTCCTTGGTGGTGGTGGAGACGTTGTGATCCATGGTGGCCCAGGTCAGATCCGGGCGACGCAGCTGGCGGTTCATGGCGCGCAGGCCGTCGAATGCCTGGGGGCTGGTCACTTCATGCACCAGATGACGGTCGATGTAGATGAGAGGGGTTTCCCCTTCCACTTCCCGCACCACGTGGGCGTCGAACACTTTCTGATAGAGGGTCTTGGACATTGCTCGGTTTCCTTGTTATCGATGCCGTGGGATCAGATGCGCGCGGCGATCTGGCTGCCCATGTCGGCCGTGCTCTGCACCGGGTGCGTGGCGCTGGCCTGATGCAGGTCGGCGGTGAAATAGCCTTCTGCCAGGGTCTGGGCCACGGCCTGCTCGATGGCCTGGGCGGCGGCTTCCTGGCCGAGACTGTAACGCAGCATCAGGGCGGCGGAGAGGATCTGGGCGATGGGATTCGCAATCCCCTTGCCGGCGATATCTGGGGCCGAGCCACCGGCCGGCTCGAACAGGCCGAAGCCGGATTCGTTGAGGCTGGCTGAGGGGAGCAGGCCCATGGAGCCGGTGATCATGGCGCACTCGTCGGAGAGGATGTCACCGAACAGGTTGGAGCAGAGCAGCACGTCGAACTGGGACGGATCCTTGATGAGCTGCATGGTGGCGTTGTCGATGTACATGTGGTTCAGGGCCACGTCCGGGTAGGACTTGGCGACCTCGGTCACCACCTCGCGCCACAGGATGGAGGAGGCGAGCACGTTGGCCTTGTCGATGGAGGTGACCCTGGCCTTGCGCACCCGGGCCGATTCAAACGCTATCTTGGCGATGCGCTCGATCTCGAAGCGGTGGTACACCTCGGTGTCGAAGGCCTTCTCGGTGGCGCCTTCCCCTTCACGCCCCTTGGGCTGGCCGAAATAGATGCCGCCGGTCAGCTCGCGCACGCAGGCGATGTCAAAACCGCGATCGGAGATGTCGGCACGCAGCGGGGAGAACTGCTCCAGACCGGTGTAGATGCGGGCCGGGCGCAGGTTGCAGAACAGTTTGAAGTGGGCACGCAGGGGCAGCAAGGCGCCGCGCTCCGGCTGATCGTTGGGCGGCAGGTGCTCCCACTTGGGGCCGCCCACCGATCCGAACAGCACCGCATCGGCCGCTTCACAGCCTGCAATGGTGCTCTGGGGCAGCGGTGTGCCGTGGTTGTCGATGGCGATGCCGCCGACGTCGTGACGGTCATAGTCGAGGGAGAAGCCGAATTTGGTCTGCACCTTTTCCAGTACCTTGATGGCCTCTGCCATCACTTCCGGGCCAATGCCGTCACCCGGCAATACTGCGATCCGATAACTGCTCATACTCTCTCCGTCTTGATAGTGTGATTCCGTTTCATCCGGGAGGCCGGTCCGGGCCACGGCCCTGGCCCCGGTCCTCCCCATGTCATGTTGTCATCTTGTCCGGCGGCGGGCTCAGACGGTTTCCGATTTGATGGTGTGGTTGCGCTCCATCTGCTCGGCGACCTGGTCCGCGCGCCAGATGCTGTTGATCACGTGGACCAGGGCCTGGGCCGAGGATTCGATGATGTCAGTGGCCAGCCCCATGCCGTGGAACTTGCGCCCCTTGTACTCGGCGACGATGTCCACCTGGCCGAGGGCGTTCTTGCCCTCGCCCTTGCCCTTGAGTTCGTATTTATCGATGCGGATCTCGTAGCCGGTGATGCGGTTGATGCACTGGTAGACCGCATCCACCGGGCCGTTGCCGGTGGCGGCCTCGCACACCAGATCCTGGCCTACCTTGAGCTTGACCGAGGCGGTGGCGAGCACCGAGCTGCCGCTCTGCACGCCGAGGTACTCCAGCTTGAAGTGCTCGGGCTCCTCGTGGATCTGGCTGAAGAAGGCGAGGGCCTCCAGGTCGTAGTCGAACACCTGGCCCTTCTTGTCTGCCAGGGTGAGGAACTTGGCGTAGAGATCGTCGAGGTCGTAGCTGCTCTCGGCGTAGCCCATGGACTCCATCCGGTGCTTGATGACGTGGCGGCCGGAGCGGGAGGTCATGTTGAGGTTGTTCTGGGTGAGACCGATGCTCTCGGGGGTGATGATTTCATAGGTGTTCTTCGCCTTGAGCACGCCGTCCTGATGGATGCCTGAGCTGTGGGAGAAGGCGTTGGCGCCGACGATGGCCTTGTTGGGCTGCACCGGCATGTTGCAGATTTGACTGACGAGGGTGCTGGTGCGGTGGATCTCGCTGTGGCGAATGTTGGTGTGTACCCCGAGCAGGTCGGCGCGGGTTTTCAGGATCATCGCGACCTCTTCCAGAGAGCAGTTGCCAGCACGCTCGCCGATGCCGTTGATGGTGCACTCGATCTGGCGGGCCCCCATCTGCACGGCACTGATGGAGTTGGCCACCGAGAGGCCCAGATCGTCGTGGCAGTGCACCGAGATGATGGCCTTGTCGATGTTGGGTACCCGGTTGAACAGGGTGTGGATGATGCCGGAGAATTCGGTCGGCACCGTGTAGCCCACGGTGTCAGGAATGTTGATGGTGCGGGCGCCGGCCTTGATGGCGGCTTCCACCATGCGGCACAGGTTGTCTATCGGGGTGCGGCCCGCATCTTCGCAGGAGAACTCCACGTCATCGGTGTAGCGCAAGGCGTGCTTGATGGCGCCGACCCCCATCTCCAGCACGTCTTCGAAGCTCTTTTTCAGCTTGCTCTCCACGTGGATGGAGGAGGTGGAGATGAAGGTATGGATGCGAAACGCCTCTGCCACTTTCAAGGCTTCGCCGGCGGCATCGATGTCTTTTTGCAGGGCGCGGGCCAGGGCGCAGACCCGGCTGTTCTTGATATGGCGGGCGATGGTCTGAACCGATTGAAAATCGCCGGGGGAGGAGACGGGGAAACCCACTTCCATGATATCGACACCGAGCCGCTCCAGCGCCTGGGCGATCTGCAGCTTCTCCTTGACCGTCAAGCTGGCCGACAGCGCCTGCTCACCATCACGCAAGGTGGTGTCGAATATGATGACCCGATCTGACATGTGACTTCCCTCTTCCTAAGTTCGCTGCGTGCATCCTGCATGGCATAAAAAAACCCGTGCGGGGTGCACGGGTTTCTGTAAATTCCGGCTATGCCTTAGCCCGGCTACAAGGATCCCGCGCGAGGAGTCGCGATTAGGGAGAGCAGTAGTAGCGGAGCGGCAATACGCATGATGTCTCAATCCTTCCAGTCGATAACGCTACTACCAATAACGAGATTTTTATGCTGTGTCAACCGGAATGGACAGGTTCAATCCACTGGTTTATTTAATCGGATTGTAAAGGAGTGCAAATTCTCTTGTCCCATATTCGGTTCATGCCTGATTATCTGGTCATTCCTGCTGTACTCGATCACCCGCACAATCAGATCGACTTATCAGCCCTTGCTGAATTATCTGAGGTATTCCATGGAAAAACGCAGACCTGGCCGTCCAGTCGGACGTTCCGACATTCGTGACAAGCTGCTTGCCGCCGCACGCGAACGTTTTCTCAACACCCCCTACAGCAAGGTGACGACCCGCGAGATTGCCGAGCTGGCAGGCTCCAATCTGGCGATGATCCACTACTACTTCGGCAGCAAGGAAGGCCTCTACAAGGCGGTGCTGGGGGATGTGGCCGAGCCCCTCGAGCAAGCCTGGCACGACGAGAGCAGCAACCGCAGCCTGACCGATCTGCTCAATACCTACTATCAGGTGATGGCGCCCAACAGCGAGCTGACCTCCGCCATCTCCAGCGCATTGTCCACTGAAAAGAGCCCGGGGCGTGATTTTGTGCTGAGCCGCCTGCTGGATCGCCAACTTCCCCAGTTCGATGCCCTGCTCGAATCCATGCGCTCCAACGGCCAGCTGGCGGACAACCTGGACCCCGAGATGCTGAAGATCTCCTTCCTCAGCATGATGTGGCAGCCTTTCGTGATGAAGGATCTCTACGAGCAGGTGTTTGGCCTGACGGTGGATGAGCACTTCATGAGCCGCCTCGCCGCCCACAACTGCCGCCTGATGGAAAACGGCCTGCGCGGTGCCCTGAACTGACTTTTTCGGGATGACGGATGAAAAAGGGCCCCTGGGCCCTTTTTTTCATCAATCTGTTATCTGGGCGTCAACGAAGTGTCATGCCGCCCTCCTAGTCTGCACTCAGGATGCAAAGGAGGGCCGTGATGAACAAGATCCAGCAATGGGACCTGCGGGTGTGCCGTGTCTGCCTGCTCCACCCCTACAATCAGCCGCAGGCCAGGATAAGCCGGCTTGTCTCCCGTACCGGTGACGGCCCCCTCTATGCCGTGGCGGCCTGCCTGCTCTGGTGGCAGGGGAGCGCCGGGCAGGAGGCGGTCAGGGTGGCGCTCTGGGCGTTTGCCCTCGAGTTGCCGCTCTACCTGCTGCTCAAGAATGCCCTCAAACGCCAGCGCCCGGCAGGGCTGCCTGTCTTCATCACCCCGTCGGATCGTTACAGCCTGCCCTCGGGCCATACCGCGGCCGCCTTTCTGATGGCGACCGTACTGGCCGCCAGTTTCTCGCTCTGGGCACCGCTGCTGTTTGTCTGGGCCGCGCTGGTGGGGGCGTCCCGCCTGCTGCTCGGGGTGCATTATCTGAGCGATCTGGTGGCCGGGGCGCTGCTTGGTGGTGGTTGCGCCCTCTGGGCGCTGGGTTGGAGCCAGGGATGAGGATACTGTTCGGCGTTCAGGGGACCGGCAACGGCCATATCAGTCGCAGCCGGACCCTGGCGCGCGCATTGAAGAGCAGGGGCGTGGCGGTGGATTATCTGTTCAGTGGGCGCGCCGCCGACGGCTACTTCGAAATGGGGGAGTTCGGGGATTATCGCACCTTCCCCGGTATCACTTTCGCCAGCCATCAGGGGCGCATCTCGGGCTGGCGTACCCTCAAGGGACTCTCTCCCCTGCGTTTCTGGCAAGATCTGCGTACCCTCGATTGTCGCGAGTACGATCTGGTCATCAGCGACTTCGAGCCGCTCAGTGCCCATGCTGCTCGCCGCTGGGGCAAACCCAGCCTCACCATCAGCCATCAGGCGAGCTTCGACTGGCCGATCCCGCGCTGGGGAGAGAGCGGCTTCAACCGCCAGCTGATGCGCCATTTTGCGCCGGTACGCCAGTCCCTGGGACTGCACTGGTTCCATTTCGGCCAGCCCCTGCTGCCTCCCATCGTCGATCCCCTCGAGCCGGTGCCGGACAACCAGCAGATCCTGGTCTATCTGCCATTCGAGCAGACAGAGACGATCGCGGCCCTGTTGTCGCGTTTCAGCCCGCAGTCGTTCATCTGCTTCCATCCCGAGGTGCGCAAGCGCAGCGAGTGGCGCAACATCCGCTTTGAACCTCAGGCAAGAGAGGGGTTCAAGCTGGCGCTGGCCGGTTGTCGCGGGGTCATCAGCAATGCGGGATTCGAGCTTGCCTCCGAGGCGCTCTCCCTTGGCAAGAAGCTGCTGGTCAAACCCCTGGGTGGCCAGTTCGAGCAGTTGACCAACGGCAGGACCCTGGAACTGATGGGGCTGGCCCAGTTGATGGACAGCCTGGATGCCAATGCGGTGCGAAGCTGGCTGGAGGCCCCTTCTCCTGGCAGAGTACGCTATCCCGATGTGGCAGGAGAGCTGGCCGACTGGTTGCTGGCCGGTGCCGGGGAGGAGGTGGGGGCGCTCTCCCGCCGCCTCTGGGGCAGGACTCTCTTTCCGGAGGAGGTGTGTGACAGCCTGGGGGAGCTTGCCAGCCGTACCGGCCAGGAGCGTCCCTGGTTATCCCAACTCAGCGCCTTTGACTAAACTGAGTCGATCCCACCACGGAGAGGACGGACACCATGCGCTTTACCAATGAAAACGGCGACACCATGACCCTGGCAGACAATCTCACCCTGCATGAGCTGCTCGACATGGGTGTCAGCATCTCGGTCTGCGAAGAGACGGATCCGGATCAGCAGATCTGGCTGGCAGAACCCGAAGACGAGCAGTGAAACCAGCCAGTTTTTGACGGCCCACCCCCTCGGGGTGGGCCGTTTATTTTGTTCCTGACCGACGCGGGCAGCATGATCCGCTGGTTGTTCCCCCCAGGGCCCCTCTTTGTTGCCCGTCTGGTGGCCAAGTCACTGAATGTTAATAGCTGTTTGAAATTTATGACTGTTATGGCCAGACAAAGCCGTGGACAAGCGTTCACGGGCGGGTTAAGTTGGTTTTTCACCCGCTTTTCGGGTGAATGATGGAAAACCCCTATTTTTCTACTATCGACGGCTCCGAACTCGCCTGATCTGCCTGCAGACAACAACAAGACTCGGATCGGCGCTGCCGGGAAGCAGCGGACTGTCGATAGCTTTCGCTTAACGGAGCAAAGCCTGGAGGGCTTTATCATGGAGATGTTATCAGGCGCCCAGATGGTGGTTAGAGCGCTGGAAGATCAGGGAGTGGAACACGTTTTCGGCTACCCTGGTGGCTCAGTGCTCGACATCTATGACGCTCTCTTCGAAAACGGCAAGATGGAGCATGTCCTGGTGCGGCACGAGCAGGCCGCAGTGCACATGGCGGACGGTTACGCCCGCTCCACCGGCAAGGTGGGCACTGTGCTGGTGACCTCGGGTCCCGGCGCCACCAACTGCATCACGGGGATCGCAACCGCCTACATGGATTCCATTCCCCTGGTGATCCTGTCCGGCCAGGTGCCGACCAGCATGATCGGGGAGGATGCGTTCCAGGAGACCGACATGATCGGCATCTCCCGCCCGGTGGTGAAGCACAGCTTCCTGTGCAAGAAAGCCAGCGACATTCCCGAGGCCATCAAGAAGGCCTATTACATTGCCGCCAGTGGCCGCCCGGGGCCCGTGGTGGTGGATCTGCCTAAAGACGTGCAGAATCCGAAAGAGAAGTTCCCCTATCAGTATCCCGAGTCCGTTTCCCTGCGCTCCTACAATCCGACCAAGGCGGGACACAAGGGCCAGATCAAGCGGGCTGCCAAGCTGCTGACCGAGGCGAGCCGCCCGGTCATGTACGTGGGTGGCGGCGCCATCAACGCCAATGCGGATCACCTGGTGACCAAGCTGGCGGAGCTGCTGAACCTGCCGGTGACCACCACGCTCATGGGACTGGGCGCCTTCTCCGGCACCCATCCGCAGTTCATCGGCATGCTCGGCATGCACGGCACCTTCGAAGCGAACAAGAGCATGCACAACGCGGATCTCATCTTCGCCGTGGGTGCCCGCTTCGATGACCGCGTGACCAACAACGTGGCCAAGTTCTGCCCGAATGCCACCATAGTCCACATCGACATCGATCCCACCTCCATCTCCAAGACGGTGCAGGCTCATGTGCCCATCGTCGGCTCGGTGGAAACCGTGCTGGAGCAGATGCTGGAAGTGATTCGCGAGTGTGGTTTCGACAACGACAAGCAGGTATTGGCGGACTGGTGGAGCCAGATCGGCCAGTGGCGCTCCCGCAACTGCCTGGCCTACGAAACCCATCCCACCCTGATCAAGCCGCAGCAGGTCATCGAGACTCTCTACAAGGTGACCAAGGGGGAGGCGTTCGTCGCCTCCGACGTGGGCCAGCATCAGATGTTTGCCGCCCTCTACTACCCGTTTGCCAAACCACGTCAGTGGATCAACTCAGGTGGTCTCGGCACCATGGGCTTTGGCATTCCCGCCGCCATGGGCGCCCAGTTTGCCAACCCGGATGCGGTGGTCTGCTGCGTCACCGGCGACGGCTCGGTGCAGATGAACATCCAGGAGCTCTCCACCTGCATGCAGTACGGGGTGCCCATCAAGATCATCTCCATCAACAACCGTGCGCTGGGCATGGTCAAGCAGTGGCAGAAGATGTTCTACGGTGGCCGTCACAGCCACTCCTACATGGAATCCCTGCCTGACTTCGTCAAGCTGGCGGAAGCCTATGGCCACGTCGGCATTGCGGTGAGCGATCCGGCGGAGCTGGAGAGCGCCATGGAGAAGGCCTTTGCCATGAAGGACAGACTGGTGTTCATGGACATCTCGGTCGATCCGGACGAGCACGTCTATCCGATGCAGATCAAATTTGGTGCCATGGACGAGATGTGGCTGAGCAAGACGGAGAGAACCTGATGAGACATATAATTTCCGTTCTGCTGGAGAACGAATCCGGCGCCCTGAGCCGTGTGGTAGGCCTCTTCTCCCAGCGCGGCTACAACATCGAGACCCTGACGGTGGCCCCCACCGAGGATCCCACTCTGTCCCGCATGACCATCGTCACCATGGGGGATGAGCGGGTGCTGGAGCAGATCCAGAAGCAGCTGCACAAGCTGGTGGACGTGCTCAAGGTGTGTGACCTGAGCGAGGGTGAGCACATCGAGCGGGAGATCGCGCTGGTCAAGGCGCGCGCCGCCGGTGGTGCACGTGACGAACTGAAGCGGCTGGCGGACATCTTCCGTGGCCAGATCGTCGACGTCACCCCCGAGCTCTACACGGTGCAGCTCGTCGGGACCAGCGAAAAGCTGGACGCCTTCATCAAGACGGCTGCCCAGACCAACGAGATCATCGAAGTGGTGCGCTCCGGTGTCTGTGGCATCTCCCGGGCGGACAAATCCCTGCGTCCCTGATGTGGCCGGATGTGAAAATAGCTGTTCAAGGGCTCTTCGGAGCCCTTTTTCGTGTCTGGCAGCGTTGCGGGCAAGTGGGGGGGCCGGTAGGGATGCTGGCCACAGCATCAGGAGGTTATCGAGGGGGTGAAAGAGAAGGGGGAAGGGAGGGTCTTCACCTGTCATTTTCTTTCAAATGATCGGTAAACTATCCACAAAAGCTGTGGAAATCTCTGTAGATTAGCGGTGTGTCTGGCGTTAGTCGCATGATCTTAAAGGGATATTTCAATTTGATCCTGGCTGGATCGCATTTGTGCAATCCCCTGGCGAGGGTGTGAGCGTTTGCTTATCCCTCGTGCCTTGCCAAGGGCGGAACGCGGATCTGTCCGTGGATCCGGACGGGATCCCGACCTGATCTTGCGGATCAACATTTCTGGGCGCGAACCATAAAAAAACCCGCCTCTCGGCGGGTTTTTCATTGCATCGGACTGCGGGTCGATTACTCAGCCTGGGCTGCCTGGATGCCGGTCAGGGCGATGGTGTAGACGATGTCGTCCACCAGGGCGCCACGGGAGAGGTCGTTGACCGGCTTGCGCATGCCTTGCAGCATGGGGCCGATAGAGACCAGCTCGGCGGAGCGCTGTACCGCCTTGTAGGTGGTGTTGCCGGTATTGAGATCCGGGAAGACGAACACGGTGGCCTTGCCGGCAACCGGGGAGTTCGGTGCCTTGGACTTGGCGACGTTCTCCATGATGGCCGCATCGTACTGCAGCGGGCCGTCGATGATGAGGTCGGGACGCTTGGCCTTGGCCAGCTCGGTGGCTTCACGCACTTTCTCTACATCGGCGCCGGCGCCGGAGGTGCCGGTGGAGTAGGAGATCATGGCCACGCGCGGCTCGATGCCGAAGGCGGCAGCGGAGTCGGCGGACTGGATGGCGATCTCGGCCAGTTGCTCGGCGGTGGGATCCGGGTTGATGGCGCAGTCACCGTAGACCAGCACCTGATCCGGCAGCAGCATGAAGAAGATGGAGGAGATCAGGGAAGAGCCCGGGGCGGTCTTGATGATCTGCATCGGCGGACGGATGGTGTTGGCCGTGGTGTGCACGGCGCCGGATACCAGACCGTCGACCTCGTTGCGCTCCAGCATCATGGTACCCAGTACCACGTTGTCTTCCAGCTGCTCGCGGGCAACCACTTCGGTCATGCCCTTGTTCTTGCGCAGCTCGACCAGACGAGCCACATAGCGCTCGCGTACGGCAACGGGATCGATGATCTCGACGCGGTCGGTCAGGATCACGCCCTGCTGTTCAGCGACGCGGCGGATCTCGTCCGGGTTGCCCAGCAGCACCGGACGGGCGATACCGCGCTCGGCACAGATGGCGGCCGCCTTGATGGTGCGCGGCTCTTCCCCTTCCGGCAGCACGACGCGCTTGTTGGCCTGACGGGCCAGCTCGGTCAGCTGATAGCGGAAGGCCGGCGGGCTCAGGCGACGGGAGCGGGTGGACTTGGCGGAGAGAGACTCGATCCAGTGCTTGTCGATGTGACCAGCAACGTAGTCCTGCACCAGCTCGATACGCTCGCGGTCATCTTCCGGGATGTCGACGTTGAAGTTCTGCAGGCTGACAGCGGTCTGCCAGGTGTTGGTGCCGGTGATCATGATCGGCAGACCGGTGGCCATGGCCTGTTGGCACAGGGCCATCACCTGGGGTTCCGGATGGTAGTTGCCGGTCAGCAGCAGGGCACCCAGCTTGACGCCGTTCATGGCGGAGAGGCAGGCGGAGACGATGACGTCGGAACGGTCGCCGGAGGTCACCAGCAGGCTGCCCGGACGGAAGTGCTCGATCATGTTGTGGATGGAGCGGGCGCAGAAGGTCACGGTCTGCAGGCGGCGGCTTTCCAGCTCACCCTTGTTGATGATCTTGGCGGCCAGGTGCTTGGCGAGATCCTTGGCGCGCGGGGCGATCAGCTGGGTGTTCCAGGGGATGCAGCCGAGGATGCGCAGCGGGCTCTTGCCGAAGACCTGCAGCACTTCCAGGTTGTGGCCGGTGTCGGCGCCGTGGTGGTGCGCTTCGAACATCTCGGTCAGGTCGGGACGGGTCACGCCGTGCTCGTCAACCGGGGCACCCACCTTGTTGATGACGCAGCCCACGATGCGCGGGTTGTTGACGCCACCGAAGTTGGAGCAGGCCAGCTCGATGCGCTCTTTGAGCTTCTGGCTGGAGTCGTTGCCCGGATGGGTCACGAACACCATGTCGGCGTCCAGCGCCTTGGCGACGTCGTAGTTCAGCTTGTTGGCAAAGGGTTGCTTGTCGGTCGGAACCAGGCCCTCGATCACCACCACTTCGGCACCGCTGGTCTTCACGTGCTCTTCGAAGCGGGCCACGATCTCTTCCAGCAGGATATCGGTGTTGCTGGAGGTGATCATGTTCTCGGCGTAGGAGAGGGCGAACGGCTCGGGCGGGTTGATGTTGGCAGCGGCGCGGATCACGGCGGTGGAGCGCTCGGTACCGGTTTCACCCGGACGCGGCTGGGCGACCGGTTTGAAGAAGCTGACATTGACACCGTGACGTTCCATGGCGCGAACGACGCCAAGACTCACGGAGGTTACGCCGACACCAGTGCCGACCGGGATGAGCATAATAGTGCGTGCCACTTATTACCCCTTGTTCATTTTTTGGGATCAGGAAAAGGCCGCCCTGGGGCGGCCTTGCTCTACAGCTAATTTATGCGCCGACCAGTTCCAGCGCGTCGTGGGCGATGACCCACTCTTCGTTGGTCGGGATAACCAGGGCCTTGGTGGAACCAGCCTTGGTGATCTCGCCGCCCTTGCCGAAGCGAGCCTTCAGGTTGGCGTCGTGGTCGACGTCAAAGCCCAGCAGGCCCAGCTTGTTCAGGGTGATCTCACGGATCGGGGCGGAGTTCTCGCCGATACCGCCGGTGAAGACCACGGCATCCAGACGACCGTCCATGGCGGCGGCGTAGGCACCGATGTACTTGGCCAGACGGTAGCAGTACACGTCCATGGCGCGCTTGGCTTCTTCCTTGCTGTCGTAGTTGTCTTCAACGAAACGGCAGTCGGAGGTGACTTCGGTCAGACCCTGCAGGCCGGATTCCTTGGTCAGCATGGTGTTGATCTCGGCAACGCTCATGCCCAGCTTGTCGTGCAGGAAGAAGATGATGGCCGGATCGATGTCACCGGAACGGGTCCCCATCACCAGGCCTTCCAGCGGGGTCAGGCCCATGGAAGTGTCGACGGACTGGCCGTTCTTGATGGCGCAGACGGAGCCGCCGTTGCCCAGGTGGCAGTTGATGATGTTGAGCTCTTCCACCGGCTTGTTCAGCTGCTTGGCCGCTTCCAGGCTGATGTAGTAGTGGCTGGTGCCGTGGGCGCCGTAGCGACGGATGCCGTTCTCTTTGTAGAGCTTGTACGGCAGGGCGTACAGGAAGGCTTCTTCCGGCATGGTCTGGTGGAAGGCGGTGTCGAACACGGCGACGTTCTTCTCGGCCAGTTCCGGGAAGACCTTCAGGGCGGCACGGATACCGATCAGGTGAGCCGGGTTGTGCAGCGGTGCGTAAGGAATGGCGGCTTCGATGCCGGCAATGACGTCATCACAGATGCGAACGGAGGAGGTGAAACGCTCGCCGCCGTGTACCACGCGGTGGCCGATGGCGATCAGGTTCTTGGACAGTTCCGGGTTGAGCGGCAGGATCTTGTGAACGATGAAGTCCAGCGCTTCCTGGTGAGCGGCACCGGCACCCAGATCAGCGTTGCCTTTCTCGCCGTTCAGCTTCCACTTGATGCGGGCGTCGTCGAGGTTGAAGCATTCGGCCAGGCCGGACAGCAGGTCATCACCGGTGGTTGCGTCAATGACAGCAAACTTCAGGGACGAGCTGCCACAGTTAAGAACAAGAACCAGCTTACTCATGAATAAATCCTATCGCAGATTGGGTTGGGTTGGAGGATGCGCCGGACGCGGTGCGTCCAAAAACTATCAACTTATCCTTATGAGGGTTGGCAATCTGTTGCTTGCCCCTTGTATAGTGATACAAGACCCGAAATTCAGACGTCCCTGACTGGTCAGTGGCCGTGCCCCAGCGTAAAAATGGGCGTACAAAGGATAACCTGATTGTTGAAAAATAACAAAGTCATCCTCAACCTTTGTTATTGCCTCTCAAATATTGTCGAGGTTTTGCCGTTAATGCGTTCGAAAAGAGCTCGGAGGTAGCATGAGCATGAACATTTTTGGAACTAAATTACAGCAAGGCCGTCATTATATGACTCTTTGGCCGCGCCGTCCCGAGCTTAATTCCATGTTCCCGGAGAATCGGGTGATCAGGGCCACCGAATTCGCCCTCAAGGTGATTCCGGCACTGGCGGTGCTCAGCGTCATGGTGCAGTTCCAGTTTGGTGAGCAGCACTACTGGCCCTCCGTCATGACCTCAGTGCTCTTCCTGCTCAGCCTGCCGCTGCAAGGGTACTACTGGCTCGGCCAGCGTGCCGATACCCGGCTACCCCCCTCCCTAGCCACCTGGTATCGGGAGATAAACGGCAAGATGAACGAGCAGGGCGGTCAACGTCAGCTGGTGGCCCGTCCCCGCTACGAAGAGCTGGCCGATACCCTCAACGCCGCCTTCAAGCAGCTGGACAAATCCTTCCTCTACGAATGACTTTCCGAAGTCAGACTGACGACAAAGGCGCCCTCAGGCGCCTTTTTCACATTCTCAGGCGGCCAGCACCTTGCTGATCTCCTGGATGGAGAGCTTGTACTGACGGGGGCACTGACGCCAGACCGCCAGCATGCGCTGGTACTTGTCCCGCATGGCGATGTCGCTGGAGAGCTCGTCGCAGGGGCAGGGCAGTTCGGGGAAGCGCTTGTCCACTTCCAGCAGGAAGCAGACGTAATCCGCCAGTTCCCGCTCCTGGCTGCGGCTGTAGCCGTTGAAGGCAAGGCGGCTCTCGCTGACATCGGCCCGGGCGCTGGCATCCAGGTTGCCCCAGGAGATGGTCAGTGCATGGTGCAGCTCCAGGGTGTCCAGCACCTCCTGGCAGGTGGCGAGATCCAGATGGCCGAAGCTCTTCTCCAGCTCGAGGATCTGCAGGCAGTAGCCGCGCTCGACGATGGTGCTGGCACGCTGGTAAAACGCCGCCTTTTCCGGATTGAGTTTGGCCAGGATCTCGTACTGGTTGCTCAGGATCAGGCGTTCGGTGTGGCTCATGTTCATGGGCTGTCTCGCTGGAAAATGAATCTGGGGTCACGTTAACCCATATCCAGGATGAATTTTTTGATCTGAGAGGGGAGGTTGGCGAGAAAAAGGGGGGAAGAGGCGCCCTGGTGAGCAGCCAGAGAGTGGGGGCTGATGCCGTGGTGAAACGAGCAGGGCCCGCCATGGCGAGCCCTGCAACAATGCCGCTGGTGGCTTAGCCCTTGACGAGGTCGAGCACCACCTGATGGTGATCGCTGGTCTTGAACTTGTCGAAGCGATGGGCAACCTTGCCCTCTTCATCGATGAGGAAACTCAGGCGATGGATGCCGTCATACTCCTTGCCCATGAACTTCTTCGGGCCCCAGACGCCAAAGGCATCGGCCACCGCGTGATCCTCATCGGCCAGCAGGCGGAAGTTGAGGTTGTCGCGCTCCTCGAACTTTTTCAGGCGCTTGGCGCTGTCCGGGCTGATGCCGAGCACCACCACATTGAGGGCAGCCAGCTCGCTATTGACGTCGCGCAGACCGCAGGCCTGGGTGGTGCAACCCGGGGTCATCGCCTTGGGGTAGAAATAGATCAGCACCTTCTTGCCGCGCAGGTCGGCGAGGCGAACCTGATTGCCGTCCTGATCGGAGAGGGAGAAATCGGGGGCCTGGGTACCAGCTTCTAGTGGTGACATGGGGTCTCCTCGGATAAACGCCGTCAGGCGTACTTGTGATTGACGATGAATTCGAACGACTCGGCGCCCAGTCCACGACAGAAATCGGCGAAGGCTGTCTTCGAGCCGGGCTCTTCTCCCTGCTTGGAGAGATTCAACTGAAAGTTCGCCTTGAGCAGGTTGAAGGGCTGCTGTTCCAGGGTGATGGTCTGCATGGCCTGGATGTCCCAGCCGTGATCGCTGAAAAACTGGGTGCACTGACTTACGATGCCCGGCTGATCCCGGATCAGCACCTCTGCGCTGGCGCTGATGTCATATTGCAGGGAGTGGTGGCGCTCGGTGCGTTTCATCATGGTGATGAGATCCCACTCCTGGCTGCGCAGTGGGAGGCTGATTTCCAGTTGCATCAGGCTGTTCCAGTCACCGGACAGCAGCATGATGAAGGTGAATTCGTTGCCGAAGATGCCAAGACGGCTGTCGACAATGTTGCAACCGCAGCCACTGACGTGACGGGTCACCTCATTGACGATGCCAGGCCTGTCCGTGCCGATGGCCGTTACGACCAGGTAGTGAGTCATAAATCGTCTCTCGTCCATTATTGAGAATGCGTTGACCGCGGGTGCCGGCACCCTGCCGTGAGGCCTCTTGTGCGCTCGTGCATTCATACGTTTTGTGCCGGATGGTAACACGGCTTGTCCCGTGCCTCCCTTGTTTTTCAAAAGGGGCAGCTTTACCATTACGCCCCTGAAAATCGGGAGAATTATCCATGTTACGCGGTAGTATTGTTGCGCTCGTTACCCCCATGCTGCCCTCGGGCGACATCGATTGGGTCAGTCTGGCAGCGCTGGTGGAATATCATGTGGATGCCGGGACCAGCGCTATTGTCGCCGTGGGAACCACGGGAGAGTCGGTCACCCTGAGCGAGCAGGAACATATCGCCGTGGTTGAGAAGACGGTGGAATACGCCGCCGGACGCATTCCCGTCATCGCGGGCTGCGGCTCCAACAATACTGCTCACGCCATCGCCCTCTCCCGGCGTTTCGCCACCATGGGCGTGGTGGCGGGTCTCTCGGTTACCCCCTATTACAACAAACCCACCCAGGAAGGCCTCTATCGTCACTATTGTGCGATCGTCGAGGCTAGTGGTCTGCCTCAAATTCTCTATAATGTGCCCGGTCGCACCTGCTGTGACCTCAAACCCGAGACGGTGGCCCGTCTGGCCAAGGTGCCCGGCATCATAGGTTTGAAAGAAGCGACTGGCGATCTTGGCCGTACCCCGCTGCTGCGCGAACTGTGCGGGCCGGATTTTGCGCTTTATAGTGGCGATGACGCCAGCGGATGTGATTTTATGCTGCAAGGGGGCGATGGTGTCATTTCGGTCACCACCAATATTGCGGCGCCCCAGATGGCCGACATGTGTCGTGCTGCCCTGGCCGGTGATGCCGGGCAGGCTCATGACATCAACAATCGATTGATGCCGTTGCATCAGACTCTGTTCTGTGAACCGAGTCCCATCCCGGTGAAATGGGCCTGTGCCCGGCTGGGATTGATGGCGACGGCGACCTTGCGTCTGCCCCTGACCGATCTCACCCCCGAGGGGGAAGCGGCGATGGCGCGAGCACTGACGACTGCGGAGTTGATGGCGAGTGTTTAAAGCAAATGGAAAGGGAAATGCAGTGCGCCTGGTACTGAGTGTCGCGACGGTGGCCGTGCTGGCTGCCTGCAGCTCACCCCAGGAACGCAAAATGGCCAACCGTGGCTTCGAGTATGAAGAGAGCCGCCTCGAAGGCCGCGCCTTCCTTGTGCCCGCCGGGTTGAGTACCCCCGCCTTTAACAGCAATTTCGACATTCCGGCCCTGCCCGAGAGCAGCCGTGAGGGCGCCCTCGGGGCCAAGGTGGACGTGCGTCCGCCTGCCCAGTTGCTCACCGTGGTGCCCGGCAGCCAGGTGGTGGCCAATGCCAGCGAGCCGACCGTCGCCTTCTATGCCCTCAGCACCTCCCAGAGCGTGGAGCGCGATACCTGGGCCTTCCTGATGAACTTCCTGGCCGAACACAAGGTCACCACCGAGAAGCTGGATCAACAGGACGGCGTCTTGCAGACCGGCTGGTTTGACAACTCAGCGGTGCTCGATGGCTGGGCGGAAGATGACGATGACTTCAAGATCCGTCAGCGTTACCAGTTCACCCTGCGCAACGATGTGCAGCGCCACGCCATCAAGATGTCGGTACGGGTGCTGGATCACGAAGAGACCATCGACGGCGAGACCAGCACTGTGCTGACGCCGGCGGACGCCCAGCGTTATGCCACCCGCGCCCTGAACCAGTTCTCCCTCTATTACGACAAGCAGCTCAAGGCCCGTGAACAGCACAAGTCCAGCGATGGCATGGGGCTGGAGCTGGGTCTGGACAACAACGAGCTGAGCGCCTGGATTGCCGAAGGGTCGTTTGACCAGGTGTGGCGCCGTCTCAATCAGGTGCTGCCTGCCTATGGTTTCACCATCAAGGATACCCAGCAGTCCCTGGGCTGGATCGACGTGGAGTACGACGAGCCGGACAGCGAGTTCTGGAAGGCCAAGGGAGCGGAGCCCTTCAAGCTCGAGGAAGACAAGTATCGCTTCCAGCTCGGCGAGATGACGGGCGGCAAGACCTCCATCACCCTGTTCGACAAGGACAAGAAGCCTGTCGCATCCGGTGTCATCTCCCAGATGTACATCAGCCTGTCCGAGGCCTTTGCCAAGGGCTTGGCCGATCAGGGGGCGAAGTAAGCATGGAAACAGGGGCCTCGCGCCCCTGTTTTGTTATGTCCGGGTTGCCGCAGGGCCAGCGTGCCGAGCCGGTTGCCCCGGGCCTGAGTACCTGATGATGTGAATCCCCCACAGACAGGGGTCTGGTGCCCCTGCCTAACTAGTCCCACAACAGGAAGTGTTATTAGCCATGAGTCTTGCAGATCAAGTATTGGCGGTGAACGACGATTTGCCGATCCGTACCGATAAACCTGTCCATTCCGGCAAAGTGCGCAGCGTCTACTGGTTGACCCCGGCAGACAGTGCCCGGCTCATTCGGGAGAAAGGCTATGATGTGCCGGCCGATACGCCCCTGGCCCTCATGGTGATCAGTGATCGCATCTCGGCTTTCGACTGCATCTGGCAAGGGGTGGACGGTCTGAACGGCGTGCCGGGCAAGGGCGCGGCGCTCAATGCCATCTCCAGCCACTGGTTCAAGCTGTTCAAGGAGCAGGGGCTGGCGGACAGCCACATCCTGGACATCCCGCACCCCTTCGTCTGGATCGTGCAAAAAGCCCGTCCCGTGATGATCGAGGCGATTGCCCGCCAGTACATCACCGGCTCCATGTGGCGTGCCTACAAGGATGGTGAGCGGGAATTCTGCGGCATCACCCTGCCGGAAGGGCTCAAGAAGGATCAGAAGCTGCCCGAGATCCTCATCACCCCGTCCACCAAGGGGATCCTCAAGGGGCTGGATGGCGTGCCGGAAGCGGACGACGTCAACGTCTCCCGCGGCGACATCGAGCGCCACCATCAGGCCTTCGGCTTCCGCTCCCCGGCGGACATCGACCGCTACGAGGCGCTGCTCAAAGAGGGCTTCAATGTCATCAGCGAGGCGCTGGCTGCCCTGGATCAGGTCTTCGTCGACACCAAGTTCGAGTTCGGTTACGTGACCGATGCCGCCGGTCGCGAGAAGCTCATCTACATGGATGAAGTGGGCACCCCCGACAGCTCCCGCATCTGGGACGGCGCAGCCCTTCGCGGCGGCGAGATCATCGAGAAGTCCAAAGAGGGCTTCCGCCAGTGGCTGCTGAACCACTTCCCGGATCCGGACATCCTGCTCAACAAGAACCGCATGCCCGAGCGCTTCGCCCTGGCCCGTGACAACAAGCTGCCCACCGAGGTGATGATGGATATCTCCCGCACCTATGTGGGGATCGCCGAGAAGATCATCGGTCAGCCGCTGGTACGCAGTGCCAATCCGAAGCAGGAGATCATCGAGGTACTGCGGGAGCAGTACGGCCTGATCGACTGAGGCCGACCGCTTTTTTTGCCGCAGGCGAACAAACGTTTGCCGGTGGCAGGGGAGGCGCTTGCAACGCAGATGACAAAACGGGCCCCATGACGGGGCCCGTTTTCATTGGGTTGTCCGGAGCGCTCAGCCATTGACCCGGAAGATCTGACCGGTCTGTACCCCCAGTACCGATTTCTTGTAGGCCTGGGCCACCCGGGCGGCGGGTACCGGCACGAAGCCCGGGAAGAAGTCGGCATACTTGCTCATGGACTCTTCCAGCACGGTGGGGCTGACCACGTTGATGCGAATGCCCCTTGGCAGCTCACAGGCGGCCCCTTTCACGAAGTGCTCGATGGCACCGTTGATGGTGGTGGCGCTCACCCCCCAGTGGATGGGCTCCTCGCTCAGAATGCCGCTGATGAGGGTGATGGAGCCACGGTCGCTCAGGTGGGCAATGGCGGCTCGGGTCAGGTTGATCTGGCCCATCAGCTTGCTCTGAAGCCCCACCTGCCACTGCTCGTCCGTCATCTCGGTCAGGGCATTGAAGGCGACGCTGCCGCTGGCGACCACCAGGGCATCGAAGGATCCGATCTGCTCGAAGAGCGCCCGGATGGAGGCGGGGTCGCGCATGTCCACTCTGGCATCCCCCTGGCTGTGACCGACCCGGATCACCTGGTGATCCTGGGCAAGCAGTTCGCTGACGGCGGCGCCAATGGTGCCGGAGGCACCCACAATCACAATCTTCATATCTATCGCTCCTGGTTGAGATGAGTTGATGATAGCGGGATAAAAAGGGAGAAAAAGCGCTTATGATGAACCCATTGTTTCCATATTGGTGCTAATGATGGATGTCACCCACCTGGCCAGTTTCTATGAAGTGGTGCAACGGGGCAGTTTCTCCGCCGCTGCCGATGCCCTGGGGGTGAGCAAGGGGATGCTGAGTCGCCATGTCAGCGCCCTGGAGTCCGCCCTCAATGCCCAGCTGCTCCAGCGCACGACCCGCAGACTCAGCCTGACCGAGGCGGGGCGGGTGCTTCACCAGCAGGCCGGTGAGATCTTCGCCCTGGCCCGGGAGGCGGAGGAGGGGATCCGCGCCCTGACCGAGGAGGACAGCGGCCGCCTGCGCTTCACCTGCCCGGTCAGCACGGGGGACCGCATGGTGAGCGAGCTGCTCGCCCGTTTTGCCGAGCTCTGCCCCGGCGTCCAGGTCGAGCTCAACTTCACCAATGCCATGATCGACATGAGCCAGGGGGAGAATGACATCGCTCTGCGGGCCATGGAGCTGATCCCCGACAACCTGGTGGCCCTGCCGCTCGGCAGGCTCAAGGATGTGGTGGTGGCAAGCCCCGCCCTGCTGGCGCGGGAGGGGATCCCCGCCACTCCCTATGAACTGGGGGGGCGCTCCTGCCTGCTGCAGGGCCACAACCCGGACTGGGAGCAGTGGCACTTTCGCCAGGGGGAGGAGGAGGCGCACATCCTGGTGCAGGGGCGAGTTCGGGCCAACCACTACAGCACCCTGCTGCAACTGGCCCGGGCGGGCATGGGCTTTGCCAAGTGCCCGTTGATGCTGGTGGAGGCCAGCCTGGCCCGAGGGGAGCTGGTGGCCGTGCTGACGGAGTGGCAGACCGGCCTGCACCCGATCCATGTGCTGCACGCCCAGCAGCGCCGGGTGCCGCGCAAGATCCGGCTGTTCAAGCAGGTACTGGCCCAGTGGTTTGCCGAGCGGCCCCATTATCTGCTGGGGTGAGCCTGCATCCCGTTATTTTTCTGTCATCTGGGGCTGCTACCCTGCGCCCTTCATCGCGAAAGGAGAGTCAGGGAATGAAGCGTCATCAGGGTTGGGCAGGGGTTGCGCTGCTGTGCTGCGGCGGTGTGCAGGCCGAGGTCAGGGTCGAGGTGCCCCGGGATTTCCAGATCCTGGCGGTGAGCGCCGGCAAGGTGCAGGACGAGCAGCATGCCGTGCTGGCCGACGGGGAGCAGCAACTGCTGGTGCGCTACGAGGGGGTGATCCCGAGTCGCAACAGCAGCGACAACGATCGCCAGGTTCGCTCCGAGCCCCAGGTGCTTCGCTATGAGGTCCGCGGGCAGTCGGTGCGCCTGCAGGCTCCCGTGCCTGCGGACGAGGCCGGGATGGAACGCTACGCCAGGGCCCCAGTCCTGGGCCTGGTGGCGGGGGGGCAGCCCCTCGAGGTGCGTCAGGATACGCTGGTGGTGCAGGGGATGCAGATCGGCATGGACTGGCATGCGAGGCTGATGGAGTACAACCGTGGCGAGGGGCCTGCCGTGCTCGCCGGTGCGGCGGATGTGGCTGCGGCCGCCGTGGCGACGCCCCGGGCCTCCTCCGTGCCGGCCAGCGCCCTGGAAGGGCAGTTGCAACAGCTTTTCCTGCAGGCGGACCCCGCGCTTCGCAAGCGCTTCATCGGTTGGGCCGTGCCGCGCCTTTAAGTTTGCTCCCCGTTGCAGTAACGTGGGCACATCTTTGATTCCCGATGTGCCCATGTTGATCAGCGAGGCCCCCATGTTTGAATTGCACCCCCGCCTTCAGGCGGATACCCGGATACTGGGGGATCTGCCCCTGTGCCGCGTCCTGCTGGCCAAAGACAGCCAGTATCCCTGGCTGATTCTGGTGCCTCGGGTCGCCAACCTGCGGGAGATCCATCATCTGGCCCCCGAGCAGCAACAGCAGTTGATGCAGGAGTCCTGCGCCGTCGCCACCCTGATGGAGCGGGCACTCGGCCCGGACAAGATCAACGTGGCGGCCCTCGGCAATCTGGTGCCTCAGCTGCACCTGCACCACGTGGCCCGCTTCAGCTCGGATGCGGCCTGGCCCGGTCCCATCTGGGGTGCCTGTCCCGCCATTCCCTATGAGGAGCAGGCCTTGCAAGGGGCGGCCGCCAGTTGGCAAACCCGTCTGGCTACCCTGGATGGATTTCAGCCATTTCTGACTGATAATCCAGTCAAGTGAGAGGTGGCTCGCGCTTTGGGCACCGGGATCACGCAATCTGTTAGCGTATCGCGTCGGTGCATGGTGACATGGGCGACACGAGTGACAGCCCCATTATTTCGATCAGCAGGAAGGTTCCATGATAGTGACAAGATCCGAGGATGATGCCGTATTGACCACAGAGGACGTACTGCTGAGCCTGTGCAATTCGGTGACGAGCGTATTGAGTGCGGCGACCCAGACCCAGGTGCGCTTCTCCGGCATGGTGCAGCGGATCAGCAAGACCTGCCTCAAGCCTGACATCGGCTGTTTCGTGCTGTTTGACGGCGGCTTCTCCGGGCTGGTGGTGATCAACTTCTCCGCCGCCGCGGCCATGGAGCTCTACCAGAGCTACATGCTGAGCATGGGGCTCTCCAAGGAGGATCTCGCCATCTCCCACACCTCGGACGAGGTGAGCAACGTCATGGGCGAGCTGATGAACCAGATCGTCGGCAGCTTCACCACCAAGGTGGGGCGTGAGCTGCAGACCCACATCACCCAGAACCAGCCCAAGATGCTGGCGCTCAACAAGCAGGTGATGCTGAGCGTCGACACCAACCTCGACAATCCCGAGACCCGCCGGGTGACCTTCTTCACCGCCAGCAACAACATCTTCTATCTGGAGCTGGCCATGGACAAGACGGAGTTTATCCGGATCCATGATGGCGGCGTGCAGGAGGAGGTGGATCCCGACGAGCTGATCGCCCAGGCCAAGCAGTCAGCCAAACCGGCACCGGCGGCCGCGCCGGCGAGCAACGAGCACGACGATCTGCTGGATTCCCTCGGCATCTGATGGTCGAGGGTTGTGCAAATGAAGAGGCCACCCCGGGGGTGGCCTTCTTGCTTGGGGCGGGTCAGAAGTTGTAAAGCAGCCCGGTACTGAAGCGAAGCGCCTCGGCATCGTAGAAGTCGATGTCGGAGTCGGCGCTGGAGTAGGCCGCGGTGAAGGTGGCGGCAAGGGGTTTGATGCCGAACAGGTTGTGCCAGAAGAAGGTGCCATTGAGGGCGAACTCGCTGGCATCGGCGCGCTGGCCGAACAGGGGATTCGCCTCGTCATACTTGCGCTTGCCGGCGTAGAGGTTGCTCACGATGGACCACTGGGAGGCGCGCTTGGCATAGGTCAGCTGCAGACCGGTGTTCTTGAAGCTCTCCGCGCTCCCGTCCAGGCGGGCCTCCTTGTAGAGGAAGGCGGGCTCCAGCAGCTGGTCGCCGCCGAAGTGGTACTGGTAGGAGACAGCCAGGTCGTGGACCTTGCCATTGCGGCTCAGCATGGAGGCGTAGTGGGTGCCGTGGGTCAGGTCATATTGCTGGCCGCTGCGCTCCTCGTCGAGCTCCACTTCCCGGCTGGTCAGGGTGGCGTAGACGTTGCTGCCCCAGATCCTGTCCCAGGCAAAGCGCACCCCTTTTGAGGTGAGATCGGTGGCGCTGCGATCCACGCCGGTGGCGAAGGGATCGCTCCACACTTCCACCGGCATGAGGTTGAACACCAGGGAGGTGGCGACGATACCCTTGTCACCCATCTCCTGGCGCAGACCGAGTTGCTGGGTCAAGTCGAAGCGCACCGCGTCCTGGATGAGGTTGCCGAGGAAGACCTGGGTGCGGGTATCGGCGAAGGTGTAGCGGATATCGGCATTGAGCAGCGGGCTCAGACCGCTTTCGCGGCCGGGGGAGCCCAGATCATCGATACGGCTGTTGCTGTCGTCACCGGCATAGAAGTTGGACTTGTGGCTGCCGGCATTGACCCCGCCCAGCAGAAAACCGGACCAGCCGGTCTGGCGGGGGATCTCCCCCAGATCGGCGTGGGCGGTGGTGGCGACCAGCAGGCCAAGGCTCAACAGAACATGATTTCGCATCGGGTATGCTCCTGACATAACGAATGAGAAGGGTGACAGTGCGCCCCGGTATTCCGGTGGAACCGGTGCTGACTGAGGCATGGCAGGCATACTACCCCAGCCGGAGTGTGACGTTAATCAATAATTGAATACGCGACGGACAAGAGTTCATGGCGCCGTACTGGTATCCTGTTTGCGCAAGAAAAGGGGAGAAAACAACGAGATGAAGCAGATCAAATCCTGGGCGCAATATTACGTCGACCTGATGACCAAGCTGGGACTGGTGCGCTTCAGCATGTTCCTGGCCACCGCCATCATAGTGCTGGCCGTGTCGATCCAGATGGGGGTGACCCTGTTTTTGCGCGGCACCGTGGACATCGTCGACCTGGTGCGCTCTGTCTTCTTCGGTCTGCTGGTGACCCCCTGGGCCGTCTATTTTCTCTCCATCGTGGTGGATCAGCTGGAGGACTCCCGCCAGCGGCTGACCCGGATGGTGCGCAAGTTGCAAGACATGCGCGAACGGGATCTCGAGCTCAACAGCCAGTTGCAGGAGAACATCAGCCGGCTCAACGCCCAGATCGCCGAGACCAACCGGGCCGAGACCCTGCGCCAGCAAGCCATCGAGGATCTCGAGAACGAAGTGTTCCAGCGGGAGAAGGCCCAGCTGCATCTGGGGGAGCGTACCGCCCTCTTGCGCTCCTTCATCGACTGCTCCCCCGATCTGGTCTATTACCGCAACGAGGACGAGCAGTTCTCCGGTTGCAACCGCGCCATGGAGGAGCTCACCGGCAAGGTGGAAGCGGAACTCATCGGCCTGACCCCGTTCGATGTCTACAAGCACGACATCGCCAGCAAGGTGGTGGAGACCGACAAGCAGGTCTTCGCCCAGAACGAGCCGCTCACCTATGAGCAGTGGCTGGAGTATCCCGATGGCCGCAAGGCCTACTTCGAGCTGCGCAAGGTGCCCTTCTTCGACCGCTTCGGCAAGCGGCTCGGCCTGCTCGGCTTTGGTCGCGACATCACCGAGCGCAAGCAGTATCAGGACAAGCTGGAGAAGGCGAGTCGGGACAAGACCACCTTCATCTCCACCATCAGCCACGAGCTGCGCACCCCGCTCAATGGCATCGTCGGCTTAAGCCGGATGCTGATGGATACGCCCCTCGATGCCAGACAGCAGCAGCAGCTCAAGACCATCCACCTGAGCGCGGTGACGCTCGGCAACATCTTCAACGACATCATCGATCTGGACAAGCTCGACCGTCGTCGGCTGGAGATTGCGCCGGCTCCGCTGGATTTGCCCGCCTTCCTCGACGAGCTGGAGACGCTGTCGCGCATCCAGGCGGAGCAGAAGGGGCTCTACCTGCACTTCGACCGGGACGGCGACATGCCCCAGTTCGTGATGGCGGACGGCACCCGGCTGCGTCAGGTGCTGTGGAACCTGGTGGGCAATGCGGTCAAGTTCACCGATGAAGGGGGCGTCACCATACGCTGTCTCGCCCACGCCGCTGATGAACCGGGCAAACTGGCGCTGCACTTCGAGGTGGAAGACACCGGGGTGGGCATTCCCCGTGCCCAGCAGGAGAAGATCTTCGCCATGTACTATCAGGTGCAGGGCAAGAAACACGCCACCGGTACCGGCATCGGTCTTGCGGTCTCCCGCCAACTGGTGCAGGCCATGGGTGGTCAACTCTATGTGGACAGCGACCCGGGCGAAGGCGCCTGCTTCACCGCCGAGCTGGAGGTGGACTGCGTCGAGCCCAGGGCCGCGGCCCCGGAGCCCGAGATGCCCTCCCTCGACATCCTGCTGGTGGAGGATGTGGAGCTCAACGTGACCGTGGCCTGCGCCCTGCTGAACAAGCTCGGCCATCAGGTCAAGGTGGCGCGGGATGGTGCAGAGGCGCTGGCCATGGCCAACCCGGATGATTTCGACTTGATCCTGCTCGACATCCAGTTGCCGGACATGACGGGGTTCGATGTGGCGGAGCAACTGCTCGCGCGCTACGGCGACAGCCTGCCCCCCATGGTGGCGCTCACCGCCAATGCCACCGGCGATCGCCAGTACTACCGGGATCACGGCATGCAGGATGTGATCAACAAGCCGCTGGGCTCCAAGGCGGTGCGGGAGGTGATAGGCCACCTGTTTGCGGATCTTGCCGGGGACGAGGCGGACGAGCAGGACGATGTCCACCATCAGGATGCCCTGCTGGATCTGCCCTTCCTCACCGATTACGCCAGCACGGTCGGCAAGCCGGTGCTGCTCTCCAGCGTCGAGCTGTTCGAGAAGATGATGCCGGACTACATGGCAGTGCTCGACTCCAACATGATTGCCAGGGATCAGGCCGGTGTGGTGGAGGAGGCCCACAAGATCAAGGGGGCGGCGGGCTCCATCGGCCTGCGCCGGTTGCAGCAGACGGCCCAGCTTATCCAGAGCCCGGATCACCCCGCCTGGTGGGAGAACGTGGAAGACTGGATTGAAACCCTGCGCCGGGAATACCCGGGTGACATCGCCCGCCTGCGGCGCTGGCTGCTCTCGTAGACACGACGCCTCAGGCAAGGAGCCACGACATGTATGACCGTTTGATCCCCCCCGAGCGCATTCACCCCTGGGGAGACGAAGACCTGCTGGAGGCGACGGAGCAGGACCGCACCCGCATCGTGCAGGCGGCGCCGGTGCGTCGGTTGCAGCAGAAGACCCAGGTCTTCCCGCTCGATGTGAAAGCCTCGGTGCGCAGCCGTCTCACCCATTCGTTGGAGGTGCAGGAGACTGGTCGCCAGATCAGTCGCCGCATCCTGGCGGCGCTGCCGGCCGGAGTGGTGTGCGAGGGGGCCTTCATCAATCTGGTGGAGATGTCCTGCCTGTTGCACGATGTCGGCAACCCGCCGTTTGGCCATTTCGGCGAGCAGGTGATGAGTCAGTGGCTTGCCCAGGAGCTGGACGGCCTCTTCGCCCGTGCCCACGACCAGTTGCCGAGCCCCCAGTGGGCAACCCTTCGCCAGGATCTGCTGGTGTTTGACGGCAATGCCCAGAGCCTGCGACTGGTACACAGCCTCCATGAGCTGAACCTCACCCTGGGGCAGCTGGCGGCGCTGTGCAAATACCCGCAGCAGCCCCTGCGGGGATTGCACCATCCCCAGGGCTATGGTCAGCACCACGGCTGGACCAGCAAGCGCGGCATCTTCTTCAGCGAACAACCCCTCTATCGTGCCCTCGGCCAGAGCCTGGGGCTGGCCGAGGGGTGCCGTCATCCGCTGGTCTACATCATGGAGGCGGCGGACGACATCTCTTACTGCATCGCCGATCTCGAGGATGCGGTGGACAGGCGCATCCTCACCCAGATCGAGCTGCTGGTAGCTCTGCGCGATGCGGACGAGGGCGGTTACATGGCCGACCTGCTCGATGAGGCGCTTGCCTCCGGTCGGGGGTTCTTCCCCCATTTTCGCCAGCATCTGACCCGGGATCTGGTGGCGCTGGCCGCCCATACCTATGTGGCCGAGCACGATCAGATCCTGAGCGGGGCCTATCCCCAGGCGCTGCTGCACGGTCAGGCTCCGGCAGCCCGGGTACTCGATACCCTCAAGCGGGTGGCTCGCGAGCTGGTGTTCATGCGCCCGGAGGTGGAGGCGCTGGAGCTGGAAGGCTATGCCGCCCTGCGCGGGGTGCTCTCCACCTACGCCTGCCTGCTGGCCCTGCCAGCCAGCCAGTTCGAGCGGCTGCTCGCAGGCAACGGCGGGAGCGAGCTCTTCTTTGCCCGGCGGCTGTTCCACCGCCTCTCTGCCCGCCACCTCAAGGCGTACCGGCTGGCGGTGGCGAGCCGGGATCCCCGTTTCGAAAAGGAGAGCGAGCAGGAGTGGTACTACCGGGTGCGGCTGCTGCTCGATTATGTGAGCGGCATGACGGATACCTATGCGCTGGAGGAGTTCCGGCTGTTGTCAGGGATTTGACTGAACCTCTTTTTGGCCGCATTCCACCCATATGGGTGGGAGAGATATTGCGTAAAATTCGGTGTTTTTTTACACTGCGGCAACTTGTTCAACTTTCACACGGTAAGGAGACGACCATGCAACATTCCATGTTCAACGTTGCGTTCGATCGCTGCTCTGGCAGCGCGAAGACTCGTGCTCTTTATTTGCCGCGTGGAGGGGACAGGTAACACCTGCTTTTTTCATCACCCGCGGTTGTCCCGCAGGGTGATCACCTCTCTCCGGGGGAACCGCACGTTCAACTGGAGAATATTATGTCTATCGAACTCGCCCTGCTGCGCCACGTAGAGACCCTGGTTCAAAAAAGGATCACCCGGCTGGAGCGTCGCGTCAGCTACCTGCATCTTTCGCCTGCCCTGCTCAAAGACATCGGGCTGGAAGGTAAGGAAGTGCAGATCGCCCATATCCGTGAGCGGGAGTTTCAAACCGGTTTCCGGCTCGGGAACCGAATAACCTGAGGGGAGGGGGCCCGGCCCCCGACCTGGTGGATGGCAGGCCTGGGCCTGCCATTTTTCTTTCCTGATGAGCATTGTCTCAATTTAGTTGTCGCACATTGCGCCAAACACTCTATGATCCCCCTCCGTTTCGTATGGGAGTTGATAATGTTCCGCCGCTGCTGTCGTCTCATCCTGCTATGTGGTCTGGCTTTCTGGAGCCTGATGGTTGCGGCTGCGCCGGCGCAACTGGACCAGAGCAACTTCACCCTGGACGAATTGCACTGGCTTGCCACCCATGATGAACTGGTCGTCGGCATGCCTTCGGCGGCCTGGCCACCCTATGTCTATACCGATGGGCGCGGCAACTTCACCGGCCCCCTGGATGAGTTCGCCTCCCAGATTGCAGCCAGGCTGGGGGTGAGCCTTCGCTACCGTGCCTATGCCAACAATGCGGCGGTCCAGCAGGCCTTGCTGGATGGCAAGGTCGACATGTTGATCGGGGTGGCACCGAGCCCGACCCGCACCCTGCAGATGCAATTTACCTCCGAGCTGATGGCACTGCCCCGCGCCGTGCTGCTGACGGGGGGGCGGGAGAGCCTCTCCCTGGAGGAGGCCTATGGGGTGCGCTGGGTCTGCGTCTTCGGTGTCAGCGCCTGCGATGAGCTGCTGCGCCTTGGGATCTCGAACCTGATCACGGCCGACAGCCGGGACGAGGCGATCTTCATGCTCAAGGAGGGCAAGGCGGATGCCTACCTGGCCGAGCTGCCCATGCTGAACAGGCTGCAAGCCATGGCGGGCATGGCGCTGGCCAGGATCGACTGGATGAGGGATACCTCCCTCGCCATGGCCGTGGCGCCCAGGAATGATGTCTTGCAGGGATTGCTGGAGCGGGCCCTCGAGGATATCTCTCCCCTCGAGCGTCGCGCCATTCTGGAGGCGGGGGATATCCTCGACTATGCCCTGGTGAAAAGGAGCAGGGAGATCGTCTTCAATCCGCAGGAGCAGGCGTGGTTGCAAGCACATCCGGTCATCCGCTACGGGGTTGCCCCGGATTGGCCCGGGATGAGCGAGGTGGACGACAGGGGGCGGCTCAAGGGGCTCATTGCCGATCTGCTGACACTGATGAGCCAGCGTGCCGGGCTTCAGTTCACCCTGGTGCCGACCCGGAGCTGGGCCCAGAGCATGGCGCTCTTCCAGGATCGCAAGCTGGATCTCATCCCGGCCATGACTCCCACCGCGGAGCGTCAGCAGTTTGCCCGGTTTACCCCCAACTACGCGTCGATCAACCGGGTGGTCGTGGCGAGGCAGGGGATGGCCGAGCTCACCGCCGCCAGGGCACTGAAAGGGCACAGGGTGGGCATGGTAGGGGGCTCGGTGGAGCAGGTCTTGCTGAACGAGGTGGGGGCCATCGCCGTGCCGGTGGCCAGCGATGCCGAATTGCTGCCCCTGCTGGACCAGCAGAAGGTCGACTATGTGCTGATGAGCACCACCACCCTGGAGCAGTCGCTGCAAAAGGGATTCAGCGACCGCTACCAGGTGGTCTTCTCCGGCAGCGACCTGCGGGTACCCATCGCCATGGCGACCCAGTTGCAAGACCCCATGCTGCAGCAGATCCTCACCAAGGTGCTGATCGCCATTCCCCCCGACGAGCTCTCCGCCCTCGAGAAAAAGTGGCTCTCCCTGACCATACAGACGGGACTGGATCCGAAGACGGTGCTGCTCTGGTCCTCCCTCGGCGGCGGCATCTTCCTGCTCTGCCTCTTGCTGTTCATGGGCTGGAACCGGACGTTGCGCCGCCAGATCAGCCAGCGGCGGGAGGCCGAGCGGCGGCTCGAGGAGCAGTTGATGTTTGTCCAGATGATGTTGGATGCCCTGCCCAACCAGGTGGTGCTGACCAACGAGCGCTATGAAGTGGCAATGACGAACCGGGCGTATCGGCAGATGTTCCTCGGCGGGGAGAACTTGACGGGCTCCTATGAGCGGTTGCTTCAGGATCGATTGCCCGAGTCGATCCGCGCCAGGGTGATGGAGGAGGATGCCAGCGTCTGGGAGAGCGGAGAGGAGCTTCATGGCCGGGGCGAGATCCGGTTTGATGACGATCGCCTGCACCAGATGATCTACACCAAGCGGCTCTTTGCGGGGCCCGATGACAAGCGACTCGGGATCCTGACCGTGCTGACCGACGTGACCGAGCTGGAGCAGGCGCGGTTTGCGGCCCAGGAGGCGCAGACCCGGCTGACCCAGATCACCGACAGCATGCCGGGTCTGGTCTATCAGTATCACTGGCTTGGGCCGGGCAAGGGGCACTTCCTCTACACCTCGCAAGGGGTCAGGGAGATGGTGGGGGTCGAAGAGGACCTGGTCGGCATGGCGGTCACCGGTGCCTCCATCCTGGGGCTGACAGGCAAGGCGCACGAGGACTTCGTGGCCACGGTGGATCGTCATGCCCTGAGCATGCAGCCGCTGGATCTCGAGGTGGAGATCCGGCGCCAGGGGGAGGCGGGCTATTTGCAGATCCGTGGTCACTTCGTTCACCAGGAGGGGCTTGAAGGGGTCATATTGAACGGCGTGGTGCAGGACATCACCAAGCTCAAGCGCCAGGAGCTGGAGCTGCGCCAGGCCAGGCGGGTGGCGGAGGAGGCGACCCAGGCGCGCAGCCGCTTCCTCGCCACCATGAGTCATGAGCTTCGCACTCCCATCTCCGGCATGCACGGCATGCTGGAGCTGCTGCAAATGAGCGCGCTGGACGACGATCAGCGCTACATGTTGCGCAATATCTCGACCTCCACCAACCATCTGCTCTATCTGGTGAACGACATCCTGGACTTCTCCAAGATGGAAGCCGGGCAGTTGCAACTGCACCCCCATCACTGCCGCCTGACCTCGGTGATTTGCGATGTCATCCGGGGACATGCGGCCCTGGCCTATGGCAAGGGGCTCAACGTGACGCTGCGGTGGGGGAAGACGGTGCCGGATCTGGCCTGCATCGACGGGATAAGGGTGGGGCAGGTGATCTCCAACCTGTTGAACAACGCGGTGAAGTTCACCGAGGCGGGGGCGATCGCCATCCAGGTGGATTATGAAGACGACCGGCTGGCCTTCCGGGTCCGGGATACCGGGATCGGCATCGCCCTGGAGCAGCAGCGCACCCTCTTCATCCCGTTCAAGCAGGTGGAGTCCGACACCAACCGCCGGTTTGGCGGCACCGGGCTCGGGCTGGCCATCTGTCATCAACTCACCCAGAAAATGGGGGGGAGCCTGACCCTGGAGAGTACCCCCGGAATGGGCACCTGCGTGACCTTCACGCTGCCCCTGGCCGAGTGCCAGTGGGAAGCGCCGCCTCTGACCGGTCAGGTATGGTGGTGGTTTGGGGAGGATGAGGGGCTGGAATCGGTGATGGCCAGGCTGGGCGCCAGACTGGTACGCATGGAGGCACACCATTGGCAGCAGCCCCTCGAGGGGCATCTGCTGGCGCAGGAGAATCACCTGGAGCAGGCCCTTGGCAGTGACTGGCTGGCCTGTTTGCAGCGTTCGAACCTCAAGGGCATAGTACTCTCTCCCCATGAGGCCCTGCGGGGGCGCATGGGGGGCAACGCCTGGTGGCGACTGGGACAATCGCCCCTCTACCCCGATCTGTTGCTGGAAACCTGCCAGTCACTGTTCAACCAGCAGGCGAGCCAGTCGATGGGGATGGAGGGGGAGAAGCTCAGGGGGCGGGTGCTGGTGGCCGATGATCACCCCGTCAACCGGGCATTGCTGACGAGGCAGCTCGCTATCCTGGGGCTCGAGTCCGAGGTGGTGGAAGATGGCGAGGAGGCGCTGCGCGCCTGGCAGGGGCAGGATTTCGCCCTGCTGCTGACCGACTGCCACATGCCGGTGATGGATGGCTATGCCCTCACGCGAGCCTTGCGGGATGCCGGGGACAGAGCTCCCATTATCGGGGTGACGGCCGATACCTCTGAGGAGGCGAGCCAGCAGATGCGTGATGCCGGCATGAACGACATGCTGTTCAAGCCCTACAGTCTGGATGCCCTGAGCCAGACCCTGGGACGCTGGTTGCCGACTCAGGAAGAACAGCTCGCTTCGGAGGCGCCCCGGCAAGCCAGGGTTCAGCTGCCAGGCATAAGCTGGTTGACCCTGTTCGGGGATGAGGCGGTGGCACGCAGCATGGCCAGCGAATACCTGGACGCCAACGAGCAGGATGGCGAGGACATGAGGCTGGCGCTGGCCAGCCAGGATACCCAGGCGCTGGTGGAGACGGCACATCGCATCAAGGGGGCCGCGCGCATGGTAGGACAGCAGGCATTGGCAGAGGAGGCGGCCCGGCTGGAGGCGGCGGCCAGATTGAAACAACTGGACAAGCTCGATGACCTGGCCAGGGCGGTACAGGCATTGATGGACTCTATCAGAGGTGAAACGGGGTTATGGCTCGATGAATAGCGCACGGCATGAGTTGGCGATCATGGTGGTGGAGGATCACAACTTCCAGCGCAAGGCCCTGATGCACCAGATCCGCGGACTGGGCTACGGCAACCTGCTGGAGGCGCAGGACGGGGAGGAGGCGCTGGCACAGTGCCAGCACCACAGGGTCGACATCCTGTTCTGCGATCTGCGCATGCCGGGCATGGATGGCATGGCGCTGCTGCGCCGCCTCTCCCTTGGCGGGTTCCGCGGCGGCATTGTGCTGTGCAGCGCCCTGGAGGATGACGTGGTCGATGCCGTGCTGCGCATGAGCCGGGCCTATGGCCTGCAGGTGCTGGGGCGCATCGAGAAACCCGCGTCTCCCCAGCAGATCGCGCAGCTCATCGGTGCCTGGCGGCCCCAGCAGGTACGCAGCCAGGAGGAGGATGGTTATCACCTGACCCTGGATGAGCTGCGCCGGGCGCTGGATCAGGACCAGTTGCTGCCCTGGTATCAACCCAAGGTGGGTTTTCACAACGGGGAGTGGCTCGGCATGGAGGCGCTTGCCCGCTGGCAGCACCCCGAATATGGCCTCATCTCGCCAGCCCGTTTCATCCCGCTGGCGGAGCACAACGGGCTCATCGACCCGCTCACCGAGGTGATCATCGGCAAGGCGCTGCGGGACGGCCACCTGTGGGAGAAGACCGGGCTCTCCCTGAACCTGTCGATGAACCTCTCCACCACCTCCCTCATCGAGGGGGATCTGTGCAACACCCTGCTCAGCCACTGCCAGCGCTGGAGCATCAACCCCGAGCTCATCACCCTCGAAGTGACCGAGAGCGCCTTCGTCAAGGATCTCGGCAAGTCGCTGGAGGTGCTGACCCGCTTGCGGATGCACGGTTTTGGTCTCTCCATCGATGATTTCGGGACCGGCTACTCCTCCATGCAGCAGCTCGCCCTGCTCCCCTTTACCGAGTTGAAACTGGACAGATCCTTCGTGGATCGCTGCTATGAAGATCCCTCTCGCCTAGCCATCATCGAGTCCAGCATCGAGCTGGCTCGCAAGTTGGGCTTGAAATCGGTGGCCGAGGGGGTCGAAGATGAGGCGACCTGGCAATTGCTGGCGAAGCTGGGGTGCGATCAATGCCAGGGCTTCTTCTCCGCCCGTCCCATGCCCCGCGAGGAGCTGATGGGATGGCATCAGGGTTGGCGGGCTCGTTTGCCCGCGCTCATCAGACGCTAATCCCGGGCAGGATGCCCGACGAATTCCAAGGATGGCCATGAAAATATCAAGCAAGTTGTTGTTGAGCTTCTGTTTTATCAACCTGCTCATCATTCTCTCCTCCGCCCTTGTCTATCATCAGCTCGGCCGGATCGAAGGCTCGCAAGATGCCTTGCTGGCCCAGGCCCTGCCCGCCCTGCAGCGGGACGAGGCGAGCCAGAAAGCCCTGATTGCCACCGTTTCATCCCTGCGGGCCTATCTCATCCTCGGCAAGGATCCGGCACAGGGTGATCGCATCAAGCAGGAGTGGGAAGAGGCCTGGCACGCCATCGATCGCCAGCGTTTCACCCCCGACCTGACCCGGGCACTCAAGGATTTCAAGGGGGCACAGTCACAGGTGTGGGCCCTGGCTCACACCGAAGAGAACCTGCCCGCCCACACCCTGATGCTGCTCGAGGCCGGCCCCCTGGCGGAATCGGCCCTCGATCAGTTGCAGTCTTTTGCCAATGAAGAGGTGGCGACGCCCCAGGCGACGTTGCCCGGTGACAGGCGCCTGCTGCTCAAGCAGGTGGGGGATGCCTACAACAGCCTGGGCAATGCGCTCTCCGCCCTGCGGGATTTCCTCATCTCGGGGGAGAAGGAGTACCTGGACAAGTACCGGGACTACTACCAGTTCCACCAGCAGCGGGTGGCCGAGCTGAAGCAGCAAGAGGCCAACTTCACCGAGGCACAAAAGGGGCTCTGGACGCTCTTTGAAGAGATGTCAGCCCCCTTTGCCGAGCTGGTCGGCCAGGTGATAGAGAAGCGCCAGGCCCCGGACTGGGACAGGGCCAACCACCTGATGGCCACCGAGATAGAGCCCGCCCTGACCCGGCTGGCGGATCAGCTGGCGACCCAGGTGACCCATACCCGTGCCGAGGTGGACAAGATGGCGGGGGAGATGGCGGCCGCCAGTCAGACCATTCACCGCACCCTGCTGCTGGCCACCACCAGCGTCATCCTGCTGGGCACCCTGGTGGCCCTGCTGTTCAGCCGACGCCTGACCCGGGACATCGCCAGCCTGGTGAAACGGGCGGGCCTGGTGGCCGATGGCCGCCTCCCCGTCACCCCCTTGCCCGTGCTTCGTCAGGATGAGCTGGGAGGGCTCACGGGCTCCATCAATCGGATGTCGGCACAGTTGCGCGAGCTGGTGGGGGAGATCCAGGGGGCGGTCGGTCAGGTGGAGGGGGCTGGCCGCGAGGTGGGCGAGACCACCAATGCCATCGTGGATGATCTGGCAAGCCAGAATCAGCGGCTCGATGCGGTGGCAGCCGCCATCGAGCAGATGTCGGTCAGTACCCGGGATGTGGCGGGCAACATTGCGGACGCGGCGGGAGCGGCTCGCCAGACCGAGCAACAGGCAAGGGAGGGAGAGCAGGCCCTCGCCCGCATGGGGACCACCATGGCGCAGATTGGTGCCATGATTGCCCAGGCAAACCAGGCGATGACGCAGCTCAGCAGCCAGAGCGAGCAGGTGGGGAGGGTCACCGAAGTGATCGCCACCATCGCCGAGCAGACCAATCTGCTGGCACTCAATGCGGCCATCGAGGCGGCGCGGGCCGGTGAGCAGGGACGGGGATTTGCCGTGGTGGCCGATGAAGTGAGGCAGTTGGCCAGCCGCACCAGCGCATCGACCATGGAGATCAACCAGACCATTGCCAGCATCCAGCAGCAAACCCGGGAGACCGCGGATACCGTGGGCAGCGGCACCCTGCTGGTGGAGCAGGGGCGCGGCGCCGTGGCCTCGGTGACCGAGACCCTGGAGTCGATGGCGACGCTGGTGCAGGATCTCAGCGGCCAGCTTGCCGCCATCGCCACCGCCACCGAGCAGCAGTCAAGGGCGGCGCAGGAGGTGGCGGGCACGGTGGAGGAGATTGCCGGGCTCAGCCATCAGTCCAGCGAGCATGGCCAGCAGGGGGAGCAGATCGCCGCCCGCCTGACCCGGGAGACGGGGAGACTGACATCGGCCATCAGCCGCTTCGAACTGGATGCCTGACGCAAGGGAGAGAAAAACGGGGCAGACCTCTGGGTCTGCCCCGTTTTTTTCGGCCCGAAAACCTGGTGGTGGAAGGATGCACGACGCAGGTGCGGTCCTGACCGTTCGGAAGCAGGGGGATGGTGTCTTGTGTACTGCCCTGTGGCTCTTTCTGCCGACAGGACGGGTCACTCCAGGCGGCGGAAGGCCTGGTTTTCGAAGCTGCTGCAGGTCTCCTGGTTGAGCAGGTTGACCAGCAGGATGGCCCGCTTTTCGCCATCCGGCTCCAGATAGATGGCTTCAAACCCGGCGAGGGGACCGGATTCGATAAGTACCTTGTCTCCCTGGGTCGGCAGACGGGCATAGCTGGCGCGCGCCTCGTCGCTGTCGTCCCGGCTCATGAGCCGGTAGATCAGCTGGCTGCTGACGGGGGTCCACTCCTTGCCGAAGTGGATGATGCGACTGATGCCCCGGGTCGATTTCAGGGTGACCGGGGTGACCTCTTCCAGATCCACGTAGATGAAGAGATAGTTGGGGAACATGGGCTCGCGCTGGGGCACGCGCTTGCCTCGCCGCAGTTTTTCAATCTCGACCATGGGGTAATAGGATTCAACGCCCTGGGCTGCCAGGTGGGCGCGGGCGCGGGCCTCTTCCTTGGGTTTGCAGTAGGCCAGATACCATTTCTTCATTGTTGTTCTGTTTTTCGTGTTGCCGTGCTTGCGGCTATCATAACGGGGGTAAAAAAAAAGGCCACGCTTGACGTGGCCTTTTTTCCAGAGTGAGTGATTACCAACCTTTCACCAGACCGCCCTTGAACAGCTCGGTCCCCTTCTTGAAGACCTCGTCGGTCTGGAAGGACTGGACGAACTCCTTGACCTTCTCGTCGTCCTTGTTGTTCTCGCGAGCAACGATCAGGTTGACGTAGGGGGACTCCTTGTCTTCGACAAACAGGCCGTTCTCGGTCGGGGTCAGACCAATCTGACCGGCGAAGGTGTTGTTGATGATGGCCAGATCCACGTCTTCCAGGGAGCGCGGCAGTTGTGCGGCTTCCAGCTCGACGATCTTGAAGTTGCGCGGGTTGCTGGCGATGTCCAGTACGGTCGCTTCCAGACCGGCACCCTCTTTCAGCGTCAGCAGGCCCTGCTTCTCCAGCAGGATCAGGGAACGACCCAGGTTGGTCGGATCGTTCGGCACTGCGATCTGGGCACCGTCTTTCAGCTCGGACAGGGCCTTGACCTTCTTGGAGTAACCGGCGATCGGGTAGACGAAGGTGTTGCCGACCGGCACCAGCTTGAAGCCGCGATCACGGATCTGGGCATCCAGGTAGGGCTTGTGCTGGAAGGCGTTGACGTCGACGCTGCCGTCGTTCAGGGCCACGTTCGGGGTGACGTAGTCGGAGAAGGTGACCACTTCGACGGTCAGGCCGTATTTTTCCTTGGCAACCTTGGCCGCGGTCTCAACCAGCTCGGTCTCGGGACCGGCGATGGCGCCCACCTTCAGGGTCTTGTTCTCTTCCTTCTGGCCGCAACCGACCAGTACCAGGGTTGCCAGCAGCGCAGCTGCTGCGGATTTGATGCCCAATTTCATAAAAAAACCTCCTGTCAGAAATCGACGATTAACGATGATCACATTGTTTGACCAGGCGCTCACCCGCGCTCTGGATGAGTTGAACCAGCACCACCAGAATGACCACGGTGACCAGCATGACGGTGGGATCGAAACGCTGGTAGCCGTAGCGAATACCCACATCACCGAGACCACCGCCTCCGATGGCACCTGCCATGGCGGAGTAGTTCACCAGGGTGACGAGGGTGATGATGACACTGTTGAGGATCCCCGGCAGGGCCTCGGGCAGCAGCACCTTGGCGATGATTTGCAGGGGTTTGGCCCCCATGGCCTTGGCCGCTTCCAGCAGGCCGTCAGGCACCTCCATCAGGGCCCCTTCCACCAGGCGGGCGATGAAGGGAATACAGCCCACGGTCAGCGGCACGATGGCGGCGATGGTGCCGATGCTGGTGCCGACGATGAAGCGGGTCAACGGAATGATGGCGACCAGCAGAATGATGAAGGGCACCGAGCGACCGACGTTGACGATGACGCCCAGGACCTTGTTGAGCAGCGGATTGGCCAGGATCTGGCCCGCCTTGGTCACGTGCAGCGCCACGCCGAGCGGCAGGCCGAGCAGGCAGCCGAACAGGGCGGAGGCAAACACCATGATGAGGGTGTCGCCCAGAGCCGAAATCAGCAGATTAATCATTGCTTCGGACATAACCCATTACCTCCAGCTGAATGTGGTTGTCGATGAGGAACTGCTGGGTGGCCTCGCACTGGGCCTCGTCCCCGAACAGTTCCGCCAGCAGGAAGCCGAACTTGACGCCACCGGCGTATTCGATGTCTGCGCTCAGGATGCTGATGTCGATGTTGAAACGGCGGCTCGCCTCGGAAATCAGCGGCGAATCCACCGTGGTCCCGGTAAAGCCGAGCTTCACCAGGGGATAGCTGCCGGGCACCCGGTCGCTACTCATCCGATCCTGATACTCCTGGGGCACTTCCAGGTGGATGGTGGAGTGGATGAAATCCCGGGCCAGCTGGGTCTTTGCATTGCTGAAGAACCAGGCCACTTCCCCCTGCTCGATGAGATGGCCGTCGCTGATGATGGCCACTTCGTCGCAGATCCCCTTCACCACGTCCATTTCGTGGGTGATGAGCAGTATGGTGAGCCCCAGCTTGACGTTGATCTCCTTGAGCAGGGTCAGGATCGAGCGGGTGGTCTGCGGGTCGAGGGCCGAGGTGGCCTCGTCACACAGCAGGACCTTGGGAGCCGGTGCCAGGGCACGGGCGATGGCGACGCGCTGCTTCTGCCCGCCGGAGAGCTCGGACGGATAGGCGTGGGCACGGGCTTCCAGCCCGACCAGGGCCAGCAGTTCGCTGACCCGGCTCTGGATCTTGTCCTTGCTCCAGCCCGCCAGCTCCAGCGGGAAGGCGATGTTGGCGGAGACGGTGCGAGAGGCCAGCAGGTTGAAGTGCTGGAAGATCATGCCGATCTGGCGGCGAGCCTGAGTCAGATCCCGCTCGCTGAGGGCGACCAGGTCCTGGCCATCGACGATGACCTGCCCCTCGGTGGGGCGCTCCAGCAGGTTGACGCAGCGGATGAGGGTACTCTTGCCGGCACCGGAGGCACCGATCACCCCGAAGATCTTGCCTTGGGGCACATGCAGGCTCACGTCACGCAGGGCGTGCACGGCATCACTGCCTTTACCGTAGACTTTGTTGAGACCGATCAACTTAATCATGGATTCTTCCGTGCTAACAGCCTTAAAGCACAGGGCGCTACAGGCGGGTAAATTGGGCAGAGGTTTCACTGGGTAGCTCTGTCATCATGGAGGATGATGCTAAGATGTCCGGATGGCTGTGTCAACGCATGTTTTTACGTCTAGACGTCTAAAAAATGGATAAGGATTCCCGCCATTTGACTATGGTGTGGAGGTATAACCACCAGTATCAATATAAGATTCCGATTTGATGACATTGGTCCGAATATAAGCTGGTAAATATCTTTTATGTCGTCGATTTGATGTCTCCCCTTCGGACAAGGTACCCGGTCGTCCGGGCAGCATCGCTGCCGGTTTCCCCTTCCTCCTGCCGTCTCTTTTTCTGTTTTCTTTTCCATCTCCTTGATGCAGAACAATAAATGACCAGTTCGTGGCCGTGTCGACATGCCAGCTCCCTATACTGGCTGCAGGTAGATGCCAGGAGGGAGGCGAGATGCGATTCCAACAGATCAAGGACCTGATGCTCTATCTCGAGGAGCTTCATCATCGGCAAGGGCACATTTACGGGCGCCAGATCCCCCGGGTGGATGCTGAGCGCAGCAGGATGTTGCTGGCCTATTTGCAAGGGCGGGAGGATGCCGCGGCGGCTCATCTGCACGATTATCGCGAGCAGATGGGAAGCGCGGTGAAGGAGACCTGGCTGGATCAGGGATTTGGCGAGGATCTGCTGGCCGAGGGGGATCGTCTGGCACTGCCCGCCACAACCCAGCCCGCGGAGATAGTGGCCCTGGTGTCACGCCAGGAGGAGAGGCTCATCGGCGAGCTGGAACGTCTGGCCCGGGAGTGCCCCACGCCCGACACGGCGGCGCTGCTGAAAGCCCTGGCCTCCATGGCCCAATCCCGCCTGACCCGTCTGGTACACGGTGCTCATCGCCTCGACGATCTCTGAGCCCGGATGAGAGAGACCCGGCACGGGCCGCAATGCTGTTCACTTAAGAGAATTTGAGTTCCAGTCCACGTAGTATCAGGACAAAAAATCGAGGGAGGCATGATGCCTCCCTCTTTCTATTGCAAGCCCCGCTGGATAAAGGCTGGAGGAAGATCGACTGGACACAGCCTTGCCCCCTCAACTCAAATCCAATTTATGAATAATCAGTCAAAAAAGTGCTTATCTGAACAGCATTGCGGCACGGGCCGGGTCTTCTGATGTTGCTGGCGGTCAGCCCCCTTGCCGGGCCGCGCCATAGAGGGCGGCGCCTATGATGCCGGCCTGGTTGAGGTTCGCGGCCGCCACCAGGGGAGCCCGGGTCTCAATCTTGTCGATGAACTTGTCGAGCTTGGCGGCGCTGCCGCCCCCCAGGATGAAGAGGTCGGGGGAGAACAGAAACTCCAGGCGAGCCAGGTATTTGTTGAAACGTTTGCCCCAGCGGCCCCAGGAAAGATCCTCGCGCTTGCGCACCGCATCGGAGCAATAGTGTTCGGCCACCATGCCTTCCAGCATCAGGTGACCCAGCTCGGTATTGGGCAGCAACTGACCATTGACGAAGACGGCGGTACCGATGCCGGTGCCGACGGTGATGAGAATGATGACGCCCTGGCGATCCTGCCCGGTGCCAAAGCGCATCTCCGCCAGACCGGCCGCATCGGCGTCGTTCAGGACATGGCAGGGCAGGCCGGTCACATCGGCAAACAGGTGGGCGGCATCGGTCTCAATCCAGCTCTTGTCGATGTTGGAGGCATTCTTGGCGATGCCGTTGTGGATGGTGGCGGGAAAACCGCACCCCACGGGACCCTTCCATTGGAAGTGTTCGACCAGCGCCTTGAGGGTGTGTGCCACGGCGGCCGGGGTTGCCGGTTGCGGTGTGGCGATGCGGTGGCGTTCGCCAATCAGCTCCCCGGTTTCGGTGTCGACCAGGCAGCCCTTGATCCCGGACCCCCCAATATCTACTCCCAGCATCTGCATCAGAATCTTCCTTTTATTGTGCCGATGTTCAATGGTCGGCAGAGCATGAAAAAATGGCTGCGATCCGGCAAGGGCCAGATCACTTATGCGTGATCCGGCAGACCTTTTTCGATGCAGCGGATCAGCAATCGCGTCTTTTTATTCTCTTCCTGCTGACGCCTGGCCAGGGTCGCCAGCGCCCACTCGATATGCTCGGCCACCATGGGCGCCGCCTCAGGCAGCGCCTGTTGCAGGGCGGCCAGGACCTCGCTGCTGGCCGGTCCGTTGCCAAGGGCCACCGCCAGGTTGCGGCGCCAGCGCTGATAGCCGATGCGGCGGATGGGGCTGCCTTCCGTGTGCTTGAGAAATTCGGCTTCGCTCCAGCGCCACAGTACCAGCAGGGGAGGGCGATGCAGGTCGGGGCGGGGGCTGAAATCGGGTTCGGGGCTGGCATCCGCATAGCGGTTCCAGGGGCAGATGAGCTGGCAGTCGTCACAGCCATAGATGCGATTGCCCATGAGCGGCCTGAACTCCTCGGGAATGGGGCCGTCATTCTCGATGGTGAGATAGGAGATGCAGCGCCGTCCGTCTACCACATAGGGGGCGATGATGGCACCGGTGGGGCAGATATTGATGCAGGCCACGCACTTGCCACACAGCTCCTTCTCCACCGGGGTATCCACGGGCAGCGGCAGGGCGATGAGCAATTCTCCCAGAAAGAAGAAGGAGCCGGCGGACTCGTTGATCAGCAGCGAGTGCTTGCCCACCCAGCCAAGGCCCGCCTTGGCCGCTAGCGGCCTTTCCAGAATAGGGGCCGAGTCGACGAAGGGGCGCCACTCGCCCAGGGTTTGTCCCGCCGCCTGCAACAGGGTTTCGCACCGCAGCTCGATGCGCTCCCCCAACTGTTTGAGCCGGTTGCGCAGCACCTTGTGGTAGTCGCGGCCGAGGGCATAGCGGCTGATGTAGCCGAGGGTGGGATTGCGCAGGGTGGCGGCAAAGCCCGCCTCGAACGGGAGGTAGTTCATCCGCACCGAGATGACCCGCAAGGTGCCCGGCAACAGCTCGTGGGGGCGGGCCCTCATCATGCCGTGGCGCGCCATGTAGTCCATGGTCCCGTGATAACCGGCATCCAGCCAGGCCTGCAACCTTGGCTCTTCCAGGGTGAGGTCGGTGTCGGCGATGCCGACCTGGTCAAATCCTAGCTCCCTTGCCCAGAGCTTGATATCGTGGGCCAGTTGCGCAAGTTCGGCAGCCGTCATGCAGCATCCCCCCTCTGCCTGTAGGAGTGTGGCAGGCGCAGGGCGGCAATATGGCGTGCCAGTTGCCGGGTCATGGGATGATGAAACGTGGGGGCCGTCATGGTAGAGGTGTTCGGGGACGCTATCCGCAAAAATGAGTGGGAGAGTCTAGCACAACCCCTGTGGCGGGCCGAGCAGATCCGCAGCATGGAACGGCGCTGGGCCGAGCAGGAGGGGTTGCCCCTCTATGTGCTGATGGAGCGGGCCGGGAATGCGCTGTGCAACTATGCCTGTCACCACTGGCCCGACAGCCGCCAGTGGTGGATCTTCGTCGGCCCTGGCAACAACGGTGGGGATGGCTACGTGCTGGCCCGCCTTGCCCGGCGCATCGGCCTCGAACCTCTGGTGATTGCCGCCCGGGCTCCCGGCCTGCTGAGGGGAGATGCCAGGCGGGCTGCCGAAGAGTGGCTCGCATCGGGGGGGAGCGTGACCATGGCCGAGGATCTGCTGCCCGCCACGCTGCCGCCGCCGGATCTGGTCATAGACGCACTGCTCGGTACCGGCGTCCAGCTTCCCCTCTCCTCGTCAATGACAAAGATCGTCGCAACAATCAATGGCTTGAACGCGCCCGTGCTGGCGGTGGATCTCCCCTCCGGTCTCAATGCCGACACCGGCCGCGCCATGGGCGCACTGGTGCGCGCCACCCGCACCCTCACTTTCATCGGCATCAAGCAGGGCATGCTCACCGCCGACGGGGTAGACGGAGTCGGCCACCTCGACCGGGATCCCCTGGGAGTGACGCCGGGGGAGGAACGGGTTCCCGCTGCCGAGCGGATCGATTATCCCAGCCTCAAGGGGTTGCTGACCCCGCGCAGGCGCTCGGCTCACAAGGGACACAGCGGCAAGGTACTGCTGACGGGGGGGAACCTCGGGATGCAGGGGGCCATCCTGCTGGCGGGTCAGGCCTGTCTGCGGGCGGGGGCGGGATTGGTACGCCTGCGCCAGCACCCGGATTGCCCTGCGGCCAGCCTGGTTCAACCCGAGCTGATGGGATGCCCGGCGGACATGGATGAAGGGTGGGCATCGGTGCAGGTACTGGGCCCCGGGCTCGGTCAGGATGAGTGGGGCCGGGACCGGTTCGAACAGGGCATCGGAGCCGCCGTGCCACTGGTATTGGACGCCGATGGATTGAATTGGCTGGCGCAGGCCCCCCGTCATCAGGATAATTGGGTGCTCACACCCCACCCCGGGGAGGCGGCTCGCCTGCTGGGCTGCACCATCGCCGAGGTCGAGGGGGACAGGTTTGCGGCCGTCTCGCGGCTGCAACAGCGCTACGGTGGCGTGGTGCTGCTCAAGGGGGCGGGGTCGCTCATCTGCGACGGCAGGCGTATTTCCCTGTGCGACGAGGGCAACCCCGGCATGGCCAGTGGCGGCATGGGTGACCTCTTGTCTGGTATAATCGCCGCCCTTCTGGCTCAGGGCTGGTCTGCGGGCATGGCCACCCGACTCGGGGCCGTGATCCACGCAGAGGCCGCCGATCTGGCCGCTGCCGAGGGTGAGAGGGGCATGCTGGCATCGGATCTGCTGCCCTGGATCCGTCGTCTGGTCAATCCGACACAGTAACAAGTAACAAGAAGAACATGGCAAAAACCTTGATGATGACACTGCCGGACGAGGCAGCAACAGTGGCGCTGGGTGGCCGTCTGGCAAAGGCGTGCCAACAGGCCACCACGGTATTTCTGCACGGTGCCCTCGGGGCCGGCAAAACCACCCTGACCCGAGGCTGGGTGCAGGGACTGGGTCATGAGGGCAAGGTCAAGAGTCCGACCTATACCCTGGTGGAGCCCTATGAGCTTGCCCAGTGGCAGGTCTATCACTTCGATCTCTATCGACTGGCGGACCCGGAAGAGCTGGAGTTCATGGGCATTCGCGACTATTTCGCCGCCGATACCCTCTGCCTGGTGGAGTGGCCAGAGAAGGGCGACGGCTGGCTGCCAGCCCCGGATCTCGAGATCACCCTGAGTTATGCAAACGAGCAGCGCGAGGTGCAGATTGATGCCCGTACTGCTATCGGCGAAGCCATTCTGGAACGGTTGTCATCTCAGTGCGCGTGATCCTTGTTTTTGTTCTCTCCCTGATGGCATTGCCCACCTGGGCCAATCAGCTCAAGAGTGTGCGGGTGTGGCCATCACCGGACAACACCCGGGTGGTGCTCGACATGAGCAGCGCCCCCAATTTCAACTACTTCACCCTGACCGGTCCGAACCGTCTGGTCATCGACCTGAAAGGAGCGAGCAACGCCACCAACCTGGCCCGCATCGAGAACAAGAGCGAGCTGGTGCGCAAGATCCGCGAGAGCACGCCGCTGGAGAAGGGCGGCCTGCGACTAGTGCTGGATCTCGGCTCTGCCATCAAGCCGGTGGTCTTCCCGCTGGCGCCGGCGGGTCCCTATGGCCACCGTCTGGTGATCGATCTTCCCTATGAAGAGAAGGGGAGCGCTGCGGCGCAGCCCGCTCCCGTCGGGGGACACGGCAAGGCCATCGTCATCGCCATCGATCCTGGTCACGGTGGGGAAGACCCGGGCTCCATCGGCCCGCTCCGCACCTACGAGAAGCGGGTGACCCTGGCGGTCTCCCAGAAGCTGGCGGCCCTCATCGACCGGGAACCCGGCATGCGAGCCGTGCTGACCCGCCGTGGCGACTACTTCGTCGATCTCAACAAACGCTCCGAGATTGCCCGCAAGGCCAAGGCTGACCTGCTGGTGTCGGTGCATGCCGACAGCTTCCACAACTCGACTCCTCGCGGCGCCTCCGTCTGGGTGCTGTCGACCAACCGCGCCAACCGCGAGATGGGTAGCTGGCTCGAGAAGCAGGAGAAGCAGGGGGAGCTGCTGGGGGGCGTTGGCAAGGTATTGGCCGAGTCTGATCCCAACCCCTATCTGGCGCAGACCTTCCTGGATCTCTCCATGGACAAGTCCAGGGCCGAAGGCTATGACGTCAGCCGCCAGATCCTGCGCTCGCTCGGCCGGGTGGCCAGATTGCACAAGAAGGCGCCGGAACATGCGAGTCTGGCGGTGCTGAAGGCGCCGGACATCCCCTCGGTACTGGTGGAGACGGGCTTTATCTCGAACCACGCCGAGGAGAAGCTGCTGGCCACCGCCAGCTATCAGGATCAGCTGGCCCGGGCCATCTTCGAGGGGATCCGCAACTATTACCGCAGCCATCCGACCAAGGGGCCCATGCTCACCGGCAAGGGCCAGGTTGCCGCCCCGCCGCGTCAGGCGCCTGCCAGCAAGCCGGTCGCCGTCAGCAAGCCGGTTGCCCAGCCAACGCAGCAGGTCGTGACCAACCGGATGCCGGCGAGCGAGCCCTATCGCGTTGGTGAGGGCGGCGCCCCGGTCAGCAGCGTCGGCAGCGCCTCCGGTGCCGGCGTGATCAAACCTTACAAGGTCGCAGCCCAGGAGCCGAGTGCGCCGGTTGCCAGCGTGCAGAGCAACGACAAGTCCAACATGATCCGCCACGTGGTCACCCGTGGCCAGAGCCTCTCCCGTCTCGCCGAGAAACATGGGGTGAGTCAGGCGCGACTGGTGGAGATCAACAAGCTCAAGTCACGGGACATCCAGATAGGGCAGGTGCTCTATATTCCGCGAAAATAGCGCGGGCTGAAGAACGCCGCCCTTCTCTGCCGATGGCAGGGAGGGGCGGTAAGCGTTGATGGCGCCAGGTCCACCTCTTCCCCTTTTTCATCTGCAGGAGCAAGCGATGCCAATCCGTATATTGCCGCCGATTCTGGCCAACCAGATTGCTGCCGGTGAGGTCGTGGAGCGGCCCTCCTCCGTGGTGAAGGAACTGGTGGAAAACAGCCTGGATGCGGGGGCCGACCGGGTCGAGATCGACATCGACAAGGGAGGCGCCAAGCTTATCCGCATTCGTGACAACGGCTGCGGTGTCGCCAGGGATGAGCTGGTGCTGGCGCTGTCGCGCCACGCCACCTCCAAGGTGGCGACCCTGGACGATCTGGAAGGGATCAACAGCCTGGGCTTTCGCGGGGAGGCGCTCGCCTCCATCAGCTCCGTCTCCCGCCTCACCTTCACCTCCCGCACGGCGGAGCAAACCGAGGCCTGGCAGGCCGAGGCGCAGGGGCGTGAGATGAGCGTCACCGTCAAGCCGGCAGCCCACCCGGTGGGCACCACGGTGGAGGTGGTGGATCTCTTCTTCAACACCCCGGCGCGGCGCAAGTTCATGCGCAGCGAAAAGACCGAATTTGCCCACATCGACGAACTGGTGCGCCGCATCGCGCTCTCCCGCTTCGACGCCACCCTGATCCTGCGTCACAACGGTAAGGTGGTGCGCCAGTACAAGGCGGCCAACACGGTGGCGGAGCAGGAGCGTCGCCTTGCCGCCGTCTGCGGCTCCCCCTTCATGCACCATGCCCTGGCGGTATCGAGCGAACACAGCGACGTGCGGTTGTGGGGCTGGCTGGCCACCCCGGCAGGAGCCAGGCCGCAGAACGACCTGCAATACACCTATGTCAATGGCCGCATGATGCGGGACAAGCTCATCAATCACGCCATTCGCCAGGCCTATGACGAGCTGCTGCCCGCCGATCGCTTCGCGGCCTATGTGCTCTATATCGAGCTGGATCCCCGCCAGGTGGATGTCAACGTCCATCCGGCCAAGCACGAAGTGCGTTTTCATCAGGCGCGTCTCATCCACGATTTCATCTTCCAGGCGCTGTTCACCGCCCTGCGCCAGGACGGGGCAGGGAGCGCCACCGATGCACCCCTGGCCGAGACCCAGGTCGAGCTGCCGGGCAGCCCGGAGATCACCTATCCGGGTCAGGCGCCGCGCACCGAGTGGTACGGTGCCGAACACGGCTATCGGGCTCCTGCCCCTGCGCGAGATGGCGACGGCGTGCGGGAAGGCAGTGGTGGCAGGGGAGGACACTACCAGCCTCCCGAACCCCCGAGCCGGGCCGCCATGCGAGGCATGGGCGCCTTGCTCACCACCCTGCCCGAGGTGGCGATGCCGGCATCCCGGCCCGTAGCCGAGAGCGGTGCCGTCGAGACGCCAGCCCGAACGGGGGAGTGGCGCGCCCTGAGCCTGGTCGAGCAGGCCTATCTGCTGATGGAGCGTCAGGGGCAGCTGGCGCTGCTCTCCCTGGTGCGCGCCGAGCGTCTGTTGTTGCGCCACTGGCTGCTGGATGCTTGGGGCCAGGGGTTGGCGGCCCAGCCTTTGTTGCTGCCGGTCTCCTTCAAGCTGCCGAAAAACCTGGTCGCCCTGGTGGAGGAGCGGGAACGTCTGCTCAAACGCATGGGGCTGGAGTTGAAAAGCGGGGGACGCGACACCATGATCCTGACTCGGGTGCCCGCCCTGCTGCGCCAGACCGATCTGGCCCGCCTCTTACCCGAATTGTTGCAACTGGTCGAGAGCGGATCTGACAGTGATGCCGACGCGCAGGCTGGGGTACTATGCCAGTGGTTGGTGGAACAAGGCATAAGTGCCGAAAAAATATACGATTTTGCCACTGCCACCCGGTTGCTGACGGAACTTGTTACCGATTTCAGTGACCAACTGGCAGACGTTCGCATGGTGCGCCCGTTGCCGCTGGCGAACGTGCTGGCCGAGTTTGCCGATGGCAACTGACGGCGTCTCGTCGTCTGTTGCATCCATATGACCAGTTTTATGCCGGTTCGCCCGTGAAGGGGCGGCCGAAGGGAGTGTTTAACGTGGCTGACTTGCCGACTGCAATTTTTCTGATGGGGCCGACGGCCTCCGGCAAGACGGATCTCGCCATTGAACTGTGCCAGGCCCTGCCCTGCGACATCATCAGCGTGGACTCCGCGCTCATCTATCGCGGCATGGACATAGGCACCGCCAAGCCGACGCCAGCCGAGCTGGCACAGGCCCCGCACCGGCTCATCGACATCCTGGATCCCGCCATGAGCTATTCGGCGGCGGATTTTTGCAAGGATGCCCTGCGGGAGATGAAAGAGATCGCCGACCGTGGCCGCATTCCGCTGCTGGTGGGCGGCACCATGCTCTATTTCAAGGCGCTGCTGGAGGGGCTTTCTCCACTGCCTTCCGCCGATCCTGCCGTGCGGGCCGGCATCGAGGAAGAGGCTGCCCGCCTCGGCTGGCAGGCGCTGCACGACGAACTGGTGCGCATCGACCCGGTGGCCGGTGCCCGCATCCACCCCAACGATCCCCAGCGCCTGTGCCGGGCGCTCGAGGTTTACCGCATCAGCGGCAAGACCCTCACCGAGCTGACCCAGGTGCAGGGAGAGGGGCTGCCCTACCGGGCGCTGCAGTTTGCCATCGCGCCGAGGGATCGGGCCGTGCTGCACCAGCGCATCGAACAGCGGTTTGACAAGATGCTGGGTAGCGGCTTCGAACAGGAGGTCAGGGCGCTTTACGAGCGGGGGGATCTCACCCCGGATCTTCCCTCCATTCGCTGCGTGGGATACCGCCAAATGTGGGACTACCTGGCGGGGGAAGTGGAGTATGATGAGATGCGTTATCGCGGCATTGTTGCCACCCGCCAGTTGGCCAAGCGTCAGATGACCTGGTTGCGCGGTTGGCCTGATGTGACCTGGTTGGAATCTGGTGAGTCTGACAATCTGGTCAGGGTCGTCGCCCAAGCTGGTCCGGCTTGACACTCCTGTATAATCAGGTTGTTATATTGAATATCCGGTGTTTAAAAACAACAAACTATAAGGAAAAGAAAGATGGCTAAGGGGCAATCTCTCCAAGACCCGTTTTTGAATGCGCTGCGCCGTGAGCGTATTCCTGTTTCTATCTATTTGGTGAACGGCATCAAACTGCAGGGTCAGATCGAATCGTTTGACCAGTTTGTCATTCTGCTGAAGAACACCGTGAGCCAGATGGTCTACAAGCACGCCATTTCCACCGTGGTGCCGGCCCGTGCCGTCAACCATCACCAGCACGCCCCGGGCGCCGCCGGTGAAGAGCAGGGTGAAGCCGAGGCGTGATATCCTGCGGCGAGTCCACTCGCCAACTCAGATCCATCATGATACCTGTCAAGGAGCAAGCGCTTGTTTGACCGTTACGAAGCTGGTGAACAGGCCGTTCTGGTACATGTCAACTTCAGCGATGAGGGCGAGCGGGAGGATCTGGACGAGCTCAAGATGCTGGTGAGCTCGGCCGGGGTCAATGCACTGGGGGTGATCACCACCAGTCGCAGCGCACCCAGCGCCAAATTTTTTGTCGGCAGCGGCAAGGCGGAAGAGATCGCGTCCCAGGTCCAGATGCTGGACGCCGACGTGGTCATCTTCAACCATGCCCTGACCCCCGCCCAGGAGCGCAACCTGGAGCGTCTGTTCCAGTGCCGGGTCGTGGACAGGACTGGCCTTATCCTCGATATCTTTGCCCAGCGCGCCCGCACTCACGAAGGCAAGTTGCAGGTCGAACTGGCCCAGTTGCGCCATCTTTCCACTCGTCTGGTGCGAGGCTGGACCCACCTTGAGCGACAAAAGGGGGGGATTGGTCTGCGCGGCCCGGGTGAAACCCAGCTTGAAACCGACCGACGCCTGCTGCGTGAGCGCATCAAGGCCATTTTGCGCCGCCTCGACAAGGTGGCCAAGCAGCGGGAGCAGGGGCGCCGTGCCCGCAACCGCAACGAAGTGCCGACCGTTTCTCTGGTGGGGTATACCAACGCCGGAAAATCCACTTTGTTCAACCAACTTACAGATGCCAGCGTGTATGCTGCCGACCAATTGTTCGCAACCCTGGACCCCACCCTGCGTAAATTGGTGATCCAGGATGTGGGTGATGTGATCCTGGCGGATACAGTTGGATTTATTCGGCACTTGCCCCATGATCTGGTCGCGGCCTTCAAGGCGACCCTGCAGGAGACTCGCGAAGCGGACCTGCTGCTGCACGTGGTGGACTGCGCCGATGAACAGATGCAGGAGAATATCGAGTCGGTCCAGCGTGTGCTGGCCGAGATCGAGGCGGATGACCGTCCCCAGCTGATGATCTGCAACAAGATCGACAAGCTGGGGGATCGTCCGGCTGGTCTTGAACGGGATGAGGCTGGACGACCGGTGCGAGTCTGGTTGTCGGCCCAGACTGGCGAGGGTAGTGAATACCTGTTCCAGGCACTGACCGAACTGCTGGCCGGCTCCATGGTGCATCACACCCTGCAACTGCCCCCTTCCGCCGCCAGACTGCGCAGTGCGCTCTATCGGCTGAAAGGTATCGAGCAGGAAGGTTTCAGCGAGGAGGGGGACTTTGTGCTGGAAGTTCGCCTGCAACTGGCTGACTGGAACCGCCTCATGAAACAAGAAGGTGAGAGTTTACAACGCTTTATCAGGCATTGATGGGTCGATGAACATAACTGGTTTGCTGATTTCATCGCCCCTCTGTGGCCCGATAGAGATGATATCCATCCGCATGTATTAATGGAGACGCTGATGGCTTGGAATGAGCCTGGTAACAATGGCAAAGACCGTGACCCCTGGGGGAACAACGGCAAGAATCAGGGCCCCCCTGATCTGGACGAGATGCTTCGCAAGGTGAGCCGTCGTTTTGGCGGTCTGCTCGGTGGTGGCAAATCCGGTGGTGGTGACGTCGGCAAATTCGGCCTCTCCATCGCGCTGGTGGTGGCCGTGGTGGTGTGGGTCGTCAGCGGCTTCTATACCATTCGCGAAGCCGAGCGGGGCGTGGTGCTGCGTTTTGGCGAATATTCCCACAACGTGGACCCGGGTCTGCGCTGGAAACCGACCTTCATCGACCGGGTGATCCCGGTGGACGTGGAGTCTGTCCGTTCCCTGCCGGCGTCCGGTTTCATGCTGACCCAGGATGAGAACGTGGTGCGGGTCGAGATGGACGTGCAGTATCGCGTGGTCGATCCCGAGCAGTACCTGTTCAGCGTGACCAATGCAGACGAGAGCCTGAGCCAGGCCACAGACAGCGCCCTGCGCTACGTGGTGGGTCACACCCGGATGGACGATGTGCTGACCACGGGTCGTGAGAAGGTGCGTCAGGAAACCTGGCAGGTGATCGACAGCATCATCGAGCCCTATCAGATGGGTCTGCAGATCGTGGACGTCAACTTCCTGCCGGCGCGTCCGCCGGAAGAGGTGAAGGATGCGTTTGATGACGCCATCTCCGCCCAGGAAGATGAGCAGCGTTTCATCCGTGAAGCGGAAGCCTATGCCCGTGAAGTGGAGCCCAAGGCTCGTGGCCAGGTCAAACGTCTGGAGCAGGAGGCCGAAGCCTACAAGTCCCAGATCGTGTTGAAGGCCAAGGGTGAAGTCGCTCGCTTCAACGAGCTGCTGCCCCAGTATCAGGCCGCGCCCGAGCTGACCCGTGATCGTATCTACCTGGAAACCATGGAAGAGCTCTATCAGCAGGCCAACAAGGTGGTGGTCGACATGCCGGCTGGCAACAACAGCATGATCTACCTGCCGCTCGACAAGCTCTCTGGCAAGGCGAATGCCGTGCAACCGGCACGTCCTGCGGGCACCCCGGCAGTCGAGGCGGCCCAGCCGTCCAACGAAGGGGCCAACTCCACTCCGACCCCGCTGCGTGGCGGTGATCGTTTCAGCACAGGGAGAAACTGATAGATGAAAAAGCTAGCTATTGGTGTCATCGCTGTGGCCGCCATGGTCTGCTTCTCTTCCATCTTCATCGTCGATGAAGGACAGAAGGGGATCGTGGTGCAGTTTGGCAAGGTGAAACGGGTCGACTCCGGTGAACCGCGCCTGTACGAGCCGGGCCTGCACTTCAAGGTGCCGCTCATCGACCAGGTACGCAAGATGGATGCCCGCATCCAGACCCTGGAAGGTCAGGCGGATCGCTTCGTTACGTCCGAGAAGAAGGATCTCATCATCGACTCCTACGTGAAGTGGAAGATCGAGGACTTCTCCAAGTACTACCTGGCGACCGGTGGTGGCAACAAGATCCAGGCTGAAGACCTGCTCAAGCGCAAGATCAACAACGGCCTGCGTTCCGAGATCGGTAACCGCACCATCAAGGACATCGTCTCCGGCGAGCGCAGTACCGTGATGGAAGATGCCCTGATGAAGATGGCGCGCTCCTCCGAGCTCGGCATCAAGGTGGTGGATGTGCGCATCAAGCAGATCAACCTGCCGGTTGAAGTTTCCAGCTCCATCTATCAGCGGATGCGTGCCGAGCGGACCGCGGTTGCCCGTGAACACCGTTCACAGGGCCGCGAGCAGGCCGAGATCCTGCGTGCCGACATCGACCGCAAGGTGACCGTGATGATCGCCGACGCCGAGAGTAATGCCCGTCAGCTGCGTGGTGAAGGGGATGCCGAGGCCGCCAGGATCTATGCCGACAGCTACAAGAAAGACCCCGAGTTTTTCAGCTTCGTGCGCAGCATGGAGGCCTATCGCAAGAGCTTCGCCGGTGGCAACGACCTCATGGTCCTGAAACCGGACAGCGAGTTCTTCCGCTACCTCAAGTCGCCGCACGGCAACAAGCAGTAAACACGTGTTGATATGACCCAAGGGCCTGATGATTCAGGCCCTTTTGTTTGCCAGCCACAGACCGGCAGGGGATAAGGAGAGGTGATGCTGACATCCATGTTGATGGGGCTGGGGTTGCTGCTGCTCTTTGAAGGATTGGGGCCCTTGCTCGCTCCCAGGGCATGGCAGCAGATGCTGCGTCTGCTCGGGGAGTTACCGCCGGAACAGCTGCGCCGCATCGGCGGCTGTCTGGTGGTGGCAGGTGGCGTCATCTTGTGGGCGTTGGCCCGTTAGAACCTGTGTTGATACGACAGTGGCACGGGGAATTCGGACAATAAAAAAGAGGCCAGAGGGCCTCTTTTTTATTGTCCGCCGGCTGGCATCAGGCGCTGCGCTGCACCGCCATATGTGCCAGAGTGGCCAGCGCCTGCTTGTGCTGGGAATCCGGCAGGATGGCCAGCGCCGCGATGGCCTTGTCAGCCTCTTCCCGAGCCCGCTGGCGGGAGTATTCGAGGGCTCCGGTGCGATCCAGGATGCCCAGAATACGCTCCAGGTGATCCATACCGTTGCGGTGCTCGATGGCATCGCGCACCAGTTGACGCTCTTCCGGGGTACCTGCCTCCATGGCGCGCAACAGCGGCAGGGTCGGCTTGCCTTCGGCCAGATCGTCACCCACGTTCTTGCCCATCTCCTCGCTCTGGGAGCAGTAGTCCATCACGTCGTCGATGATCTGGAAGGCGGTACCCAGGTACTTGCCGTAGTCGGTCATGGCCTGCTCGACGGGCTGGGGCTGATGGGTCAGCACGGCGGCGAGTCGGGTCGCGGCTTCAAACAGCTTGGCGGTCTTGCAGTAGATGACCGTCATGTAGCTCTCTTCCGTGGTATCCGGATCGTTGCAGTTCATCAGCTGCAGCACTTCTCCTTCGGCGATGGTGTTGGTGGCATCGGAGAGTATCTCCATCACCTTCAGGTTGGAGAGTTCGCTCATCATCTGGAAGGAGCGGCTGTAGAGGTAGTCACCCACCAGGACGCTGGCGGCGTTGCCAAACAGGGCGTTGGCGGTTTCCCGGCCGCGGCGCAGGTCGGATTCGTCGACCACGTCGTCGTGCAGCAGGGTAGAGGTGTGAATGAACTCGATGATGGCGGCCAGTTTCAGGTGATCTTCACCCTCATAGCCCAGTGCGCGTGCGGCCATCACGGTCAGCATGGGGCGCATCCGTTTTCCGCCTGCACTGACAATATAGAAACCCAGCTGGTTGATCAGGCTGACATCGGACTGGAGTCTCGCCAGGATCAGTTCATTGACCGCCGTCATGTCGGCGGCACAGAGCGCACGGATAGTCTGTTGGTCCATAAGTCTCGTAACGTGACGGCAGCATTTACTGCGTTTTTAGCAATGGCGGGGATTCTACACGATTTCACAATGGGTTACAGTTAGGCGTTTATTCACGGGGGCAGATATGCGCACAAAATAAACTTTTTGCTAAATTGGCCTTGCCTCGGCAAATCGTTATGCGTAGAATGCCCGCCCATTGTTATAGGTTTTTGTGCGTGTCTGGCCTTGAGCAAAAGACACGCCTTTACGGAGTTAATCAAATGTACGCGGTATTCCAAAGCGGCGGAAAACAACACCGTGTGGCCGAAGGTCAAATCGTTCGTCTGGAAAAGCTGAACGTTGAGACTGGCGCTACCATCGACTTCAACGAAGTGCTGATGGTTGCTGCAGGCGACACTTTCAAAGTAGGTGCTCCTTTCGTTGAAGGTGGCAAGGTTGTGGCTGAAGTTGTGGCTCACGGCCGTGGCGAGAAAGTGACTATCGTCAAGTTCCGTCGTCGTAAGCACCACCGTAAGCAAGCGGGCCACCGTCAGTGGTTCACTGAAGTCAAAATCACTGGCATCAGCGCTTAATTAGAGGAGTCCGATAGATGGCACACAAAAAAGCTGGCGGTTCATCCCGCAACGGTCGCGATTCTGAAGCTAAACGCCTGGGCGTGAAGCGTTTCGGCGGCGAAACAGTTCTGGCTGGCAGCATCATCGTTCGTCAGCGCGGCACCAAGTTCCACGCTGGTGAGAACGTTGGTCTGGGCAAGGACCACACTCTGTTCGCTACCGCGAACGGTAAAGTGCAGTTCGAAGTTAAAGGTCCGCAGAATCGTAAGTACGTCAGCATCGTTGCTGAGTAATTACGGACCGCAAGGATCCGAAGCCCCGCCAACCTGGCGGGGCTTTTGTTTTTCTGATGAGTTTGACGAAAAAACGGCACGCGGATGAGCCGGCGCTGACAGCCCTCATCGGCCAGATGCGCCTCGCCCGAAGGGGCCCGTATCACTATAATTGCGTATCGGTTTTTCGAATTAAGGTGACGGTTACCTATGAAGTTTGTTGATGAAGTCCAGATTCGAGTCGATGCCGGTGACGGTGGTAACGGTTGTGTGAGCTTCCGCCGCGAGAAGTACATCCCGAACGGCGGCCCGGACGGCGGTGACGGCGGTGATGGTGGCGACGTGTATCTGGTGGCCGATGAAAACCTGAACACCCTGATCGACTACCGTTTCGAGCGCTTCCACGCCGCCGAGCGTGGCGAGAACGGCCAGAGTGCCAACTGTACCGGTCGTCGCGGCAAGGACAAGATCCTGCGCGTGCCGGTGGGAACCCGTGCCACCGATGAAGACACCGGCGAACTGCTGGGGGATTTGACCAGTCACGATCAGAAGCTGCTGGTTGCCAAGGGCGGCTTCCACGGCCTTGGCAACACCCGCTTCAAGAGCTCGGTCAACCGGGCGCCGCGCCAGAAGAGCAACGGCACCCCGGGTGAAGTGCGTACCCTGAGGCTGGAGCTGCTGCTGCTGGCGGATGTCGGCATGCTGGGTCTGCCCAACGCAGGCAAGTCCACCTTCATTCGCGCCGTTTCTGCGGCCCGCCCGAAAGTGGCAGACTACCCCTTCACCACCCTGGTGCCGAACCTGGGTGTGGTATGCGGTGAAAACTCCCGTTCCTTCGTCATTGCCGACATTCCTGGCCTCATCGAAGGGGCTGCCGAGGGGGCAGGCCTGGGGATCCGCTTCCTCAAGCACCTGGAGCGTTGCCGCGTCCTGATCCACCTGGTGGATATCTGCCCGGTGGATGGCTCCGATCCTGCCGAGAACGCCGTGACCATCGTCCGGGAGCTGGAAAAATACAGTCCCGAGCTGGCGGGCAAGCCGCGCTGGCTGGTGTTCAACAAGATGGACCTGATCCTGGAAGAAGAGGCTCAGGAAGTGATGGACAGAGTCAAGGCAGCCCTCAACCACGAAGGTCCGGTCTACGCCATCACCGCCATCAGCAAGGAAGGCACCAAGAAGGTGTGCTACGACATCCTGGATCTGCTGGACACCATGCCCCGTCAGCTGGCGGAGGATGCCAGAGACGCCATCGAGAAGGTGGAGTTCAAGTGGGACGACTATCACAAGAACCAGCTTGCCAAGGCGGAAGCCGATGCCCTGGCGGCGTCCAAGGCCTTCGATGATGGCCTGGACGATGACGACTGGGACGATGAGGACGACGACGGCGTCGAAGTCATTTACGTTCGCGATTGAGCATCATGTTCGTGACAAGACCGGAGCCAGACAGGCTCCGGTTTTTTTATGGGAGGATCGACGGGATCACCCTATAGATATATTTTTCATGTCTCTTATTGCCTGACAGTGGCTGCGGATTATACTGCGCACCTGAATGTAACCTGTATGAAACATTATGCTAACCATTCAAATTGAATCGATATGCATGACTGTTTTGGTTTGTTCTTATGGATGGTTCGCCTGATAAAATATTTATGCTTGAAATGATCAATTAACGGCTTGTTTGTGCAGTTTTTTGGGTTATTCTTGCGCCCGTTTTCCGGGCGAGGGCATGAGTATGCAGGCGGCCCGGCTGAAGGAAAAGTCACATTTAAGGCTGTTTATATGTTGGAAAAGACCCTGGAAGCACCGGCAATCCGTACTCGCCGCAACGTGCTGATGTTTTTGATCCCGTCACTGATCGGGATCCTACTGTTCATGACCCCGGTCATCTATGACGGCAATGTCACCATTCCCGTCGCCGTGCTGGCGAAGCTGGTTCAAACGGTGTTTGCCGATCATCTGGTGGCCATGGTCAGCGCCATCATCACCACCACCATGCTGATGACCCTGATCGCCTGGCTGTTCAAACCGGCGATCCTGGTGCGCCGTCCCTTCCTCAACAGCCTGTTCAACGTATCCCCCTTCTGGGCGTGCGTGCGGGTGCTGGGCGGGGTCTTCGTGCTGTTGACCTTCTTTGAAGCCGGTCCCGAGGTGCTGCGCTCAGGGGCGACCGGCGGCCTGGTGCTGCATGATCTGCTGCCGGTACTGTTCTCCGTCTTCATCTTTGCGGGCCTGCTGCTGCCCTTGCTGCTGGATTTTGGTCTGCTGGAGTTTGTCGGTACCATGATGACCCGGATCATGCGTCCGGTGTTCCGTCTGCCGGGTCGTTCTGCGGTGGACTGCTTCGCCTCCTGGCTCGGTGATGGCAGCGTCGGGATCCTGCTGACCAGCAAGCAGTATGAAGGCAAGTTTTACACCCAGCGGGAAGCGGCCGTCATCGGTACCACCTTCTCCGCCGTCTCCATCACCTTCTGTCTGGTGGTGATCTCCCAGGTGAAGCTGGAGCACATGTTCGTCCCCTTCTACCTGACCGTCTGCCTGGCCGGTGTGGTGGCCGCCATCGTGGTACCGCGCCTGCCGCCGCTCTCCTGGAAGAAGGATGTCTACAGCGACGGTACTCCCCTGTGCCGCAAGCAGGAGGCCATCCCCCATCAGCACAGCGTGCTGAGCTACGGCTATCATCGTGCCCTGACCAAGGCCGACAGCATGACGGATCTCGGCGCCGTGGCGCGTGAAGGGGTGAAAAACGCCCTGGACATGGTATTTGGCGTGCTGCCGGTGGTGATGGCCATCGGGACCTGTGCCCTGATGCTGGCGGAGCACACCCCGGTGTTCAACTGGCTGGGGGCGCCCTTCGTTCCTTTGCTCGAGTTGCTGCAACTGCCGGAGGCGGAAGCCGCTTCCAAGACCATCATGGTGGGCTTCGCCGACATGTTCATCCCGGCGGTGCTGGCCTCCACTATCGAGAGCGACATCACCCGCTTCGTGATCGCCGCCATGTCGGTCACCCAGCTCATCTACATGTCGGAAGTGGGCGCTCTGTTGCTGGGCAGCAAGATCCCGGTCAAGTTGTGGGAGCTGTTCGTCATCTTCCTGCTGCGCACCCTGGTCACCCTGCCGGTGATTGCCGGTGTGGCGCACCTGCTGTTCTAAGGGGCGAAGTGGAACGAAAAACGGTCAACCTGGGTTGACCGTTTTTTTATGGGCGAGTGTCAGCGGAAGGTCAGTGTGATCCTGCCAGCAGGGCCTGGCATTCGACCTCGTCCAGCTGCTCGGGGGCGAGGAAGCGTCTGGCGTAGTCCCGCCAGATGCCGCTCTCGATGAAGAGGGCAAACAGGGCCGGGTCTATGTGCTGTTCCTGCACCATCTTCACCATGATGGTCAGGGACTGGGAGACCGTTTTGCCAGACTTGTAGGGGCGATCGCTCGCCGTCAGCGCCTCGAAGATGTCTGCAATGGCCATGATGCGGGCTGGAATGCTCATCTGCCCCCCTTGCAACTGGCGCGGATAGCCCGTGCCGTCCATTCGCTCGTGATGGCCCCCCGCAATCTCCGGCACCTTGCGCAAATGGCGGGGGAAGGGGAGCTTCTCCAGCATGCGTATGGTCTGGATGATGTGATCGTTGATCTTGTAGCGCTCCTCTTCGGTGAGGGTGCCGCGGCCGATGGCGAGGTTGTAGCGCTCCCCCCTGTTGTAGAGGTGGGTGGGCACCCGCACCTTGAAGCCCCATGGGTTGTGTCGGGCGAGATTGTCGTGCTCGGGGCGAGGGATGAGATGGACCGCCTTGTCGGCGAGCAGCGACTCTCGGCAGGGGAGGGGAGAAGGGGCCTCCTGGTGGCGCTTGCGCTCCTCCTGACTGATGCCGAGCCGATCGTCCAGAGTGCGCAACCAGGTGCGGCTGGCGATGGCATCCAGCCTGGCGAGTTTCTCCGGCGCCATCCACTCGCCCCCCAGATTGCACTCGGCCACGAAGGCGAACTCCTGATCCAGGGTGTGCCAGAGGGGGGTTACAGCCTCGAGGGCGGCCTGCTGCACGGATGGAGGCAGCAGGGCGCAGAGCGCCTCGATGTGAGCATCCCGCTTGAGCACCTCGAAGCGGGTGCGGATCTCGTGGATCCTGTCGTAGATGGTCTCGAGTTTGGTCGCCTTGTCCACCACGAACTCCGGGGTAGTGACCTTGCCGCAGTCGTGCAGCCAGCTCGCGATATGGATGGCCTCCCACTCCTCTTCGTTGAGTCGGAAATCGGCAAAGGGCCCCGTCTGCTGTGCGCAGGCAGCCTGGGTCAGCATCCTGGCCAGTTCCGGCACCCGCTGGCAGTGGCCGCCGGTGTAGGGGCTCTTGGCATCGATGGCACCGGCGATGAGCTCAATGAAGGCTTCCAGCAGTTGCTTCTGCTCCTCCAGCAGGCGCTGGTTTTCGATGGCGGAGGAGGAGGTGCCCGCCAGCGCCTCGATGAGGCTGATGCGCGAGGCCAGTTCGCGGGCCGAGCAGTCTGGCAGGATCAGCAACAGGCAGCCGATCAGCTCCTGACGGTGGTTGTGAAGGGGCTCGACCAGCAGTTGGCAGGCACCGGGGAAGGGGCCCCAGTCGCTGAGGTAGCGGGCCCACTGTGCCTCGTCGAGGGGCAGGCAGAGGCGCTCCGTGTGGTAGAGACCGCCGAGCAGCGCCGCCTGCCACTGTACCTGTTCGCACGCCAGCGGCTGCCCCTGCCAGATGGCGTGAACGGCCTGCATCTCGTTATCCTGGGCCAGGAATAGGCAGCCGCCCTCGGCCTGGGCTGCCGCCACCGTCTCGTGCAGGATGCGGCTGAGCAACGAATCGAAGCGATGCTCTGCCGCCAGCGCCCGGCCCATGTTCATGAAATTGCCGAGGGTCAGGCGCATGCTGGACATGGCGCGGGCGAGGTCGTCAATTTCGCGGATTGCCGAATCCGGCCCCGGGCTTTCGCCAAAGTCGAAGTGCTGGATCCGCTCAGCCTCCCCGGTCAATACCAGCAAGGGGGCGGCAGTGCGCCGGGCGGCCAGCCAGATGACGGGCAGCAGGAGCAGCAGACCGGCAAGGGCCCAGGCGAGATTGTGCAGCGCATCCTGGCGCGCCGGGGCGGTGAGCACCTCGGTGGGCACCAGGAGGGCGAGATAAAACGGAGACTCTTCCCCGAGGGAGGAGAGGTTGACCAGCCACTCCTGACTCTGAACCGTTGCCAGGGTCAGCTCGGCGGGGTGATGCAGCAGGGTAGGCCGCGCAGCCATCTCCTGTTGCAGCCTGGTGAGAATGGGGTGATTGAGGGCCGACAGCATGGGCAGGCGGCTCAGTTGCTCGAAGCTTGGGAGGCGCTCGGGATCCGTGGCCAGCAGGGTCCCGACCTCGTCAAACAGCACCAACTGGCTGTGACCGGGCAGGGGCAACTCGCCGATGAGGGAAGAGAGCCCCTCCATGCCCGCATCGAGTCCGATCACCGCCCGGCGATCGTCGCTCTCCACCGCCAGTGTCATGCCTGGCTCCCGGGTAGTGAAGAAGAGGTAGGGGTGGGTCACTATGATGCCGGTGTTCCAGCGCGCCTCCTTGTACCAGCCCCGATCTCGCGGATCGAAACGGTAATCCGGCATGGGGCGCCGCTCCAGCAGCCGCAGCCGCTGGTCGAAATAGAGGAACTCTCCCTGTCCCTGATGCAGGCTCTGGACCAGCAGGCGGCTCTCGGGCGGAGGCGCCTCCAACGCCCCTCTCGCCCGTTCGGTCAGCTTGCGTACCAGAAAGAAATCGCCGTCCTCGTAACCGGCATAGATGGCGCCGTAACTGGTGCTGTTGGCCAGTACTTCTGCCAGCTGGGGCAGGAAGGCGAGCCGCGTCTCCAGCCCTGTCATGGCGGACAGCTGGCCGCTGCGCAGCAGATTCAGGGACATGCGGGCCGGTCGCTGGTTCAGCTTGATGGCGAGGGCAAGCTGCTCCCGGTATTGCTGGAAGCTCTGACGTTCGTGCTCCAGCCCCTGCTGCATGCCCTGCTGGAACTGCAGCACGATGAGGGCGCCCCCCAGCAAGGAGAAGAGCAGGATGAAAAGGGTGGCAATGTGTACGTAAAAGGGTCTGCGACTGAGACTTGCGTTTGTCATGGACGGATCCTTGTCCCCTGGCGATCGCCGTATTGGTCACCTAACAGTGTGCTTGCTGGCTTAACCATCCCCTCGTATGAGCGAGGCGTGGCGCGGCTTCTGAGGTATGATCGCCATCCTTGACCAGCTAATACCCGACAGATAATCGCCATGTTTAACCACGATCTAATCCTCAACCACATCAACGAGATATTTGGACAGGACATGCATGCCAAGCGTGTTCTTTCCCTGGCCAATGCAACCCTCGGGGTTATCGAATCCGGTTCGCTGGCCATCCACGCCATCGGGAATGGTCTCTCCTTGGCCAATGGTCTCGAGCGCAAACATGCGGTGAAACAGGTGGACCGCCTGCTCACTAACACCAAGCTCAACGTCTGGAGCCTCTTTGACGATTGGGTTCCCTATGTGGTCGGTGAACGCACCGAGATCGTGGTATCCATGGACTGGACCGAATTCGATGCCGATGATCACAGCACCTTGGTTATCAGCCTGCAAACCAACCATGGCCGCAGTACTCCGCTGCTGTGGAAAACCCATCGAAAATCGTTGCTCAAAGGGCAACGCAATGCCCATGAGAAAGAGCTGCTCACCAAACTCAAGCAGACCCTGCCAGAAGGTATCTTCGTGACGGTAGTCGCTGACCGTGGGTTTGGTTACATGGAGCTGTTCGAGCGCCTGGAACAAGAGCTAGGCTTTGCCTATATCATTAGATTTAAAGGAAATATTTTGGTTGGTTACTCTGGTGGAGAGCAGGTTCCCGCCCGCGACTGGCTAACGCCGACCGGGCGCACCCGAACCCTCAAGGAGGTGGAGCTCACTGGGCAACGACAGCCTGTCGAGCGGGTCTATTGTTGTCACAAGAGTGGCATGAAAGACGCGTGGTTTCTGGCCAGTAACCGGACCGATCTGAGTGCCGCCAAGGCGTTGCAACTATACGGCCAGCGCTGGGGTATCGAGACCAGTTTTCGGGATATCAAAGATTACAAATTCGGCATGGGTATGGGAGATGTGCACATCAGTAATCCGGTCCGGCGTGACCGACTGTTTTTGTTCAGTGCCTTGGCCATCGTCTTGCTGACGCTGCTGGGTAAGGCTGGAGACAGTGTCGGTCTAGAGAGAACGATCAAGGTCAATACCAGCAAGAGCCGAACCTATTCGTTCTTTCGGCAAGGGGTCATTTATTACCAGTTGCTGCCTAAAATGAAAGAAGCCAATGCGGTCTTGTTGATGGGTAAATTTATCTACTACCTGAAGCAACACCGCTTATATACCCGCACACTTGGAATTATTTGAGTCTCTAAAAATGAGGGGATCTCTGAG